>MNYN01000056.1 GCA_001873105.1 Flavobacteriaceae bacterium CG2_30_34_30
TTTTGTTACTTTTACGGAAGCAAGTTGCGACCCGACACTTTCGGTAGGAAGTAATACGATCAATGAGTTTATTTTATATCCAAATCCAGCATCAAATAAAATGTTTATTTCAGGAAATGATATAAAATCGGTTCAAATTGTGGATGCTTTAGGACGTGTTGTTTTAGCTTCTACTTCTTATTCTGCAGCAACAGGTATTTATGTAGAAAACTTTAAAAATGGTTTGTATTTTGTAACCGTAAAAGGAGAAAATAATACCATTCAAACGTTTAAATTAGTTAAAAAATAAAAACGATTTATAGAATCCTTAAAAATAGATAAAGGATTTGTAAACTATAATACTTCATTTTTTAAACAGTAGTAAACACTCGTTTACTACTGTTTTTTTTATAAGATTTCGTTTAAATTTAACTTTGTGCATCCATTTGTGCGAAAGAAAAACTTACGCAAAAAAGCATTAAAATTTGAAGTATAAATTTCATAAATATTGTTATTAAAAATTAATTAACCGATAACCTTCATTTTGTAACTGTACTAAGGCGGTCATAGCAGAAAGTGCAATCTTAACCTCAGGATGTATTTGTGTTTTAGTTATTTTTCGATAACCTGCCGTTTGCCCACATAAAATAATCTGTACGCCTTCCTGAGATAATGCTGTAAGTAAATCATAATTTGGATTATGCGCTTGATTGCTTTTTCTTTGATGCTCATATTCAGTATGGTTTAGCAAATCAAAAATGGCAGCACCATGAATAACTAAAGCAACCTTTATCGAATTTTCTGGCACCCCTGCCTCTCTATGGAGTTTGATAAATCTGGCAGCACTTTCTATGATTTTATTTGGAATGGCGGTATCTTCAAAAGTTTTGGTTACATCAAAAACCGCATAAAAAGGTTGCGAAGTATCGGTGTTAAAATCTGGATGTTCTACCTTAAAAATAGCTCCGTAATTTTCAATACTTGGTGGTGTTTGTGAATTTGAAGATAAGGTGAACAATAAGAAAAACACAATAAGTTTAAAAGTCATACATAAGAAATTAAAAATTGAGTTTATAAATATAGAGTATAATCATACCGATAGAAAATTTTGTTTGTAAATTATTTAAAAACGTCCTTTAAAATATTTAGAGAATGGTTATTTTCACCTCATAAAAATAATAATATTGCAACAGTATTTACAACAATTAAATGAAGCTCAATTAGCACCTGTACTTCAAAAAGATGGTGCCATGATTGTTATTGCCGGTGCGGGCTCCGGAAAAACCAGAGTGTTAACCTATCGCATTGCACATTTAATGCACAACGATGTCGATGCCTTTAGCATTTTAGCACTTACCTTTACCAACAAGGCAGCACGTGAAATGAAAAAACGTATTGCCGAAATTGTTGGCGCAAGCGAAGCAAAAAATCTTTGGATGGGCACTTTTCACTCGGTTTTTGCTAAGATTCTTCGCAGTGAAGCTTCTAAGTTGGGCTATCCTTCTAACTTTACTATTTATGACACCCAGGATTCTCAAAGTGTTATTCGCGCTGTAATCAAGGAAATGCATTTAGACAAAGATGTCTATAAATACAAACAAGTGTATTCCAGAATATCTTCTTATAAAAATAATTTAATCACCGTAAAAGCCTATTTTAATAATCCCGATTTGATGGAAGCCGATGCCATGGCTAAAATCCCTCGTCTTGGAGATATTTATAAATCCTATGTGGAAAAATGCTTTAAAGCAGGTGCGATGGATTTTGATGATTTGCTTTTGAAAACCAATGAATTACTTACTCGTTTTCCTGAGGTGTTGATGAAATACCAAAATAGATTTCGGTATATTTTGGTGGATGAGTACCAAGATACAAATCATAGCCAATATTTAATTGTAAAAGCACTATCTGATCGTTTTCAAAATATTTGTGTTGTGGGCGATGATGCACAAAGTATTTATGCTTTCCGAGGAGCAAATATCAATAATATTCTCAACTTTCAAAAAGATTATGACGATGTAAAAGTGTATCGCTTAGAGCAAAACTATCGCTCTACAAAAAATATTGTGGAAGCAGCAAACTCGATCATCGATAAGAATAAAACCAAATTAGAAAAAATAGTTTGGACTGCAAATGAAGACGGAAATAAAATTCTAGTAAATCGCTCTATGACCGATGGCGATGAAGGTAGATTTGTGGCGAGTTCTATTTTTGAAAATAAAATGCAATACCAACTTAAAAATGGCTCTTTTGCTATTTTATATCGCACCAATGCACAATCCAGAGCGATGGAAGATGCCCTTCGCAAAAAAGATATTCCCTATCGCATTTATGGTGGGTTAAGCTTTTATCAGCGGAAAGAAATTAAAGATATTACCTCCTATTTGCGTTTGATACTAAACCCAAAAGATGAAGAAGCACTTAAAAGAATAATAAATTATCCTGCAAGAGGTATAGGGGAGACTACCATTGAAAAATTAATTGTAGCCGCAAATCATTACAAGCGTTCTGTTTTTGAAGTGATGGAAAATATTGATAAAATAGATTTAAAAATAAATGCCGGTACTAAAAATAAATTACAGGATTTTACCACCATGATTAAAAGTTTTCAGGTTTTAAATGAAGGCTATAATGCGTTTGAAATGGCAGAACATGTAACAAAAAAAACAGGATTAGTACAAGAATTAAAAAAAGACGGTACACCCGAAGGCATTGCTCGCATCGAAAATATTGAAGAATTACTTAATGGTTTAAAGGATTTTGTGGAAGAACAAAAAGAACTGGCAGAAACTACCGGCTCGTTGGCAGAGTTTTTAGAAGACATAGCCTTAGCAACCGATTTAGACAATGAAAAAGGAGATGATGACCGCGTAGCGCTAATGACCATACATTTGGCTAAAGGATTAGAATTTCCTTATGTGTATGTGGTAGGGATGGAAGAGGATCTTTTTCCTAGCGGCATGAGCATGAATACTAGAGCGGAGCTGGAAGAAGAAAGACGCCTTTTTTATGTAGCCATCACACGGGCTGAAAAACAAGCCTATCTTACCTATGCACAAACACGCTATCGTTGGGGAAAACTTATTGATGCTGAACCTAGCAGATTTATTGACGAAATTGATGAAAAATATATAGAATATCTTACCCCTGTAACAGAATACAAATACAAACCTCTTTTAGATATTGATATTTTTGACGACATCGACAAAAGTAAACTACGCATGCGAAAACCCGCAAACGGAGCGCCACCAAGTGGTCCTACAGAAGGACAATTACAAAAACTGCGAAGACTTAAGCCACTAACCTCCGCAAGTAAAAACGGAAATGCAATAGATACTTCAAATCTCTCAATTGGCACACAAGTAAAACATCTGCGGTTTGGTAAAGGAAAAATTGTCAGTTTTGAAGGTGTTGGCGCGGATAAAAAAGCCGAAATCGATTTTGAAAATGGCGGATTAAAAAAATTAATACTACGCTTTGCAAAGCTTAATGTAGTATCATAAAGGTAAGTGTGTTTGAATGAATGCTCTTAATTTTACTTGTACATCTAAAAAATCTGCTGCGCTCCAGTTATCGCCATGACCTCCATTATATACCGTAAATGAATTAAGTACTCCTACATTATTTAATGCCGCCTCTAAATTTACACCATTACTCAAAGGCACAAGAGGGTCTTGATTGCCATAGAACATAATTGTTGGTGAACTCATAGCGGTTACTTGATGCAAAGGGCTTACAGCTTCCGCAAAGTTAGTTCCTTCAGGATAAGCACCTTCATCAACCAACGCTTGAAGTGCTACTGCAAAATTAGGGTCATCAGCATAAAACGGGTCTAAAAAATCAGTAGGACCTACAATATCGGCAACAAATTTTACTTGATTGGTTACATCGTATGAATAATCATACATCAAAGCAATGTGTGCACCTGCGCTGGTGCCTATAAGTCCAAATTCTGCTTTTATTTGTAGCTCCTCTTCTTGGCTTTTAATTTGAAAAAGCACACTTTCTAAATCTAAAAACTGATTAGGAAAGGCAGGAATGCCTATTTCAGCTAAAACATAGTTTGTATTTACAATGGCATAATCGGGAAAGTTTTCTTGAAGATATACCACAAAATTATTCATATTGGCTTTGTCACCGGCAGTCCAACCACCACCATGAATTAATACAATAACCTTAGTATTTTCCTTGGTTCGCCCTTCTGGAAGATATATGTCGTAAATTTGTTGCGCATTGGTTCCGTATGAAACATTTAAAAACACAGCAGCTTCCAAAGGAGCAGGAGTATCGTCAACAACATCATTGCTATCGGAATTACAAGAAACGGTAAAGAAAACCAGTGATGTAACAAAAATTAGTTTTTGAAGAAAATTTTTCATTTAAAGTTTTTTATATAAACGGAAAACTTTATATTTTATGTTATTTTACGTCTATAATAAATGAAACTAAAATAGTTATGGCTAAGCTTTTAAAAATTTATGAAGAAAATCCCAACGAAAAATCAATACAAGAAGTTGTTAAGGTGCTTCGTAATGGCGGCTTAATCATTTACCCCACCGATACGGTATATGGATTAGGTTGTGATATTAAAAACACTAAAGCATTAGAACGTGTTGCCCAAATTCGTGGTGTAAAATTAGAAAAAGCAAATTTTTCTTTTGTGTGTGATAGTTTGAGCAATATTTCAGATTATGTAAAACAAATGGATACTTCCACCTTTAAAATTTTAAAACACAACCTGCCGGGTCCCTATACTTTTATATTAGAGGGAAATAATAATTTACCATCGGTATTTAAAAAGAAAAAAACTGTGGGACTTCGTGTGCCGGATAACAATATAGCACGAGCGATAGTGAGAGAACTAGGCAATCCCATTATTTCTACATCTATCTATGATGAAGATGAGGTTATAGAATATACCACAGACCCGGAATTAATTTATGAAAAATGGGAAAATTTAGTGGATGTAATAATTGATGGTGGGTATGGCGATAATATGCCTTCCACAGTAATAGACTTAACGGGAGAAGAGCCTCTATTGGTTCGTGAAGGGAAAGGCAGTATTGAGATTTAATTTTAATCAATAAAAAAAACCGTCTCACCATTAGAGACGGCTTTTTTTATTGATAAATGGAAATTTTATTTTCCTTCTAAAAGTTTCATTTCTTTTTCAATCATATCATAAAATTGATCGATTTTTGGTAGCACATAAATTTTTGTTCTACGGTTAGTAGATTTGTTTTCGGCGGTGGTGTTTGGTACTAAAGGCACAAATTCACTACGTCCTGCAGCGATTAATTGCGCCGGATTAGCTCCAAGCTCCATTAATTTTCGAACAACAGCGGTGGCACGTTTTGCACTTAAATCCCAGTTGTCAAGAAGTACGCCACTTTGATATGGAACATTATCTGTATGTCCTTCAACTAAAGCTTCAAAATCGGGTTTGCTGTTAATTACAGTAGCTACTTTACCTAAAATTTCATTAGCTCTAGTGGATAAGATATAGCTTCCGCTTTTAAATAATACTTTATCGCTCAATGAGATATATACTACTCCTTTTTCTACGTTAATTTCAATGTCTTGGTCGTTAAGTCCAACTTCTTTCTTAAGGCTTGTTACAAGAGCCAAGGTTACACTATCTTTTTTGTTAAGAGCATCTTGTAAACGCGAAATTTTAAGATCTTTTTCCTTTAAGCTTTCCAAAGATTTTTCAAGATTAGTAGCTCCTTTAGAGGTTAACATGGTTAATTCTTTTGAACTTTGAATAAGGTCTTGATTGGTTTTGCGCATATCTGCTAGACTTTGTTCAAGTGCTTTTGATTTGGCTTGAAGTGCCGCTCTTTCTTCCAAGCAACTGTTTAATTTAACAGTAGCAGAATTTAAGAGGTCTTGTGTGGTTTTGTATTGTTCTTCTAAAGCTGCGTATTTTTTTTGTGAAACGCAGGAACTTAAAAGAGCAACAACACTTAACATTAGCATTAATTTTTTCATATCTTTTGGTTTTAAAATTTAGTTAAATTGCACCTCAAAAGTATCAAATTTAGTGCCGTTTTTTGTGGGTTTTAACAATATTTTATGTTTAAATTATTATAAACTGTTAAAATGTTTTTTATCTTTAAAAAAATACAAATAAAGTAGTAGATATAGGTTGTAATATTTATCTATTTGTTTGTTATTCATTCTTTTACAATATATTTTTTTGAAATGGACATAGAAGGAAAAATGTGCTTTACCAATAGCTAAAAAATGTAAAGGTTGTAAAGAAAGTAAAAATTGAGCGGCTGCAAAACCATCTAAAAGCATCCTGACGAAAATTAAATAAAAAAGTTGTTTTCTCGGCGCATTTTTAAGAATGGAAAATAAGGAATTTCTAAAATTTAAAAATGTTTTTTTTGGGTTGCTGTTTTTTAAAGTAGCGCCCCCCAAGTGATACACACTCGAAGTACCAACATAAGAAACTTTTTGGTTTTTGTTGTGAAATCGCCAACACAAATCAATTTCTTCTTGATGGGCAAAATAGTCTTCATCAAAACCTCCGGCTTCCCAAAAAGCGGCTGATTTAACAAAAAAACAGGCACCACTTGCCCAAAAAATAGGAACAATATCGTTGTATTGCCCTTTGTCCTCCTCAATGGTATTGAAAATTCGACCCCGACAAAATGGGTAACCAAATTTGTCTATAAATCCACCGGCAGCACCGGCATATTCAAAATGGTTTTTGTTTTTATAATCTAAAATTTTAGGTTGGGCAGCAACTACTTCAGAATGTTTTTTTAAATGATTTAAAACAGGAGTCAGCCAGTTTTGTGTCACTTCTACATCCGAATTTAAGAGAACAAAAATTTCTGCATTCACTTGTTTTAATGCATCATTGTACCCTTTTGCAAAGCCACCGTTTTCCTTGTTTTGTATGATTTTTATTTCAGGATAGAATGTTTTTAAAAAAGAAATGGAATCGTCGGTTGAAGCGTTATCGGCAACATAAATCAGTGCTTCAGAAGAGTAAGCAATAACACTAGGCAAAAACCTCTCGAGTAATTGTTTGCCATTCCAATTTAAAATTACGACTGCGGTTTTCATAAAGGCTAAGATACAAAGTAGGTTTTATAATTTAAGGTTCAAAATTTATTTTAATGAACCCTTCTAGGGTTTTAAACCCTAGAAGGGTTGTTTAATTTTAGGTCTTAGAATTAGGGTTTAATTCAATTTTATTAATGAATAGAAAGAATATAAGAATTTTTTTAATCTCTTTCTATTCATTAATAAAAAAGAAAATACTCAGGTATAATCAGGCAATTCATTTAAAAAATGATACTTTTCTGCTTCATAATCTAATAGGCAATAGTAATGGTTCAAACCATTAGTCACCATTAAATACGTTGCTTGTAAGCTGAGGTTATACCGAGCAATTTGATCAAAAGTAGCCTGTTTAATGGCAACCGATGGTGCTTTGCATTCTACAACAAGAAAAATGCTGCCATCCGGTTTATAAACCACAACATCATACCTTTTTGTAGTATGATGTAATTTTAGTTCTTTCTCCACATTTATCCAACTTTTTGGATAGTGTTTTTCCAGCAAAAGAAACTGTACCACATGTTGCCGTACCCATTCTTCGGGAGTTAGCGCCACAAACTTTTTTCGTATTTCATCAAAGATGGAAATTTTATTTTCGCTACTTTTGAATCGGAAGGCGAATTCTGAAAAATGAAGTTTTTGCATACTACAAAAATGAGAATATTTTTTTAATGGAAGAAGCAAAAAGAATAATCAACGATATTAAAAAAGGCAGTATTAAACCTATCTATCTTT
>MNYN01000047.1 GCA_001873105.1 Flavobacteriaceae bacterium CG2_30_34_30
AATGTTTTGGTTTCAAAAGCGTCTAATTTATCGATGAGATTGATGGTGTTTCCTGCAATGACTTCTTTTTTGTCTTTAGTGATATCAATTCTTATTTTTCGAAGCCATCTTGATTTTTCTCCCAACTCCGAATGGGTAGGCAAGGGAGAATTGTTAAATAAATCTGCCGTAATTCTGCTTAGTCCGCCACTAAGTTTTTCCACTTTTATGTTGTGAAATTCTAGTTTGGGCTGCATTCCGGCTAATTTTAATATAAAATCTGTGTGTTGAATAGCAATGCTATCTACTAAAGCAAAAGGGGGATTAATCATTACGAAAGGTTTTATGCCTCCAACCTCGACTTTTTGATTTGGAAAATCGGGATGTGAAACTGTTGTCCAAGGAATAAAAACATCTTTTAAATCTTGCTCGTCGGCCCATGCCATAAAATTAGATTCTTTCGTTATAATTGGTTTTTGTTTTGTTTCTGAAGGTTTTTCTTTAGACTCTTCTTTTATGTTTTTATCGTCTTCTGTTTTTTCCGCTTTCATCTCAGGAACCCACCAGCCCGGCGTGCTGAAACTCAATCGTCCAAAGTGAAAATAAGCCCATTGAAAAAAGTCGCCATCGGTGCCTTGGTTGTCTTGTTGAAATGCTTTTTGTGAAATGGTTTTGGTGTACAATTCGGAAATCATTTTGTTTGTGGCTACGTCTTTTTTAAGCATAGAAGTTAACACTCTTTTTTTGGCATCTCCTTCATTAAATTTTAGGGGTTCGGAAAGATTGTTTGCCGGACTGAAAGTTACAAAGGCAAAAATATTCCATTGATCAAAAAGATAATCCACAAGGGCTCTTGTTTCTTTTTGAGATACCGGATAGTCACCGGCAAATGGATGAAATACCGGAAATTTATACGTAAAATTTGTGTTAAAAGCGATGCCTTCTTCTACATCTTCATTGAATTTTCCGTCTTTGTCATTATCTATTCCTTCAGAATAAACAATATAACTACCTGCCTCCCCTTTTGACCTATCAGCTTTTATAAGAACGCGAGTGTCAGAAGGATGTAAAGTATAATCGCCCATTGGGCTTTCTATGCGCATTTGCGTGATAAAACCATCTTTGTTGAGGTCTTCATAAGGGTCTTCACTTATGCTTCCGTCGCGATCTTGGTCCTCCTTTGTTGCATTTCCTCTGCGTTCATATTTTAGATTGCTGTGGTATTGATTGTAAGCATCTGGCGACATATTTGGAAAAATATAAAAGGTAGTACTTTCTAAAATTTCAGGATGTTGGTTTACTAATCGTTCTGCAAACTGAAGCGCTAGTTCTACGCTCAAGACGTGAAAGCCTTCTGCGCCACCTACTACTGCAATTGCCGGTTTGTTGTTTAGATCGCCCACGCCCACTTTTAGCACCCAAATGTCCTGTCCGCCCTCCGTTTTAGTGAGCGAAGTAAGGGAGGCAGATGTATTACTATTTAGTTTTTGAAGCCGTTGTGTAATTTCTTGGCTTGTTGAGTAATTTTTCTGAGCGATTAACGGAAACCAAAATAATCCGAAAAGCAAGGTGAAAAGCAAATGTTTAATCATTGGTAGTTGTTTATGAAGAATAAAGATATTGAAAAAATAGGGAAAATTAGGGAGTAAAATAAAAGTTTAACAGAGCATAGAAAAAATCCTTATTTTTGAGTACAAATACATTTGAAAATGAAAACCATTTTGTGTTTTATTGTTTTACTTTATTTTGGTTGGGTAACTTCTCAGGATAAGGTTCAAGTAGCATCACCAGTCATTGCTGCAAAAGTACCAATAGGAAAGGCAATAACGATAGACGGGATTACGATATTTTTTAAAGCAGTTACAGAGGATTCGCGTTGTCCTTTGGGAGTAACTTGCATTTGGGCAGGAAGAGCGAAAGTTATCGTTGAAGTAAAAAGTAAAGGGCAAGAAATTCAAAAAAAAGAAATTATTTTTGGTCAAACTATAGGAGGAGAGATTGCCGATAATACTGTATATGACTATGGCGATAGTAGTTTAAGAGCCTTTTCTATAGAGCCTTATCCGAAATATGAAAAAATAACTGATGTAACTAACTACACCCTGCTCGTTTATAAAGAAAAAAAATAAAATTTAGTGGCAGCCACAATTATTTTTCCCACAAGTAGTTGTTTTCCCTTTTTTCTTTTGTTGCATTTCTATAATAGGATACCAAATAAATTTTTTAAGTAAATATCCGGCGGCAAGACAAAATATAAGGATTACTAATACGATTTGCATTTTAATTTATTTTAAAAGTTGGTAAGCAATTAGTGAGGCAATATAGGCGATACTTGTTAAAGAAAAAAATTGCCAAATGGGCCATTTCCAACTGTTAGTTTCTTGTTTTACAATTGCCAATGTACTCATACACTGCATGGCAAAGGCATAAAATAAAAGGAGGGAAATGCCACTGGCAAAATTAAATAATGGTGTACCTAAAACAGGGTTTATTTCAGCAGCCATTCTATTTTTAATAGTCTCTTCTTCTTTACTTCCAACGCTGTAAATGGTGGCTAAGGTTCCTACAAAAACCTCACGAGCAGCAAACGAGCTTAGTAAAGCAATACCAATTTTCCAGTCAAAACCTAATGGTCTTACAATGGGTTCAATGGTTTTTCCCATGATACCAATATAAGAATTTTCTAATTTGAATGAGGCTATTTCTGCGTCTATCGCTTCCTCTGAAAGATTTTGCGAAGAGGTTTTTTCTCTTACAATAGTGGTGGCTTCATTAAATTTTCCCGGACCAAAAGATGCCATTACCCATAACACTATGGATATAGCCAAAATAATTTTTCCTGCGCCTAAAACAAACAATTTTGTTTTTTCGATGACGTTATACAAAATATTTTTTGGCAAAGGCAATTTGTAATGAGGCATTTCAATTACAAAAAATCCAGTCTTTTTAATAAGCAATATTTTATCAAGTAAGTAAGCCGAAAAAATAGCAGCGCTAAATCCAAGCAAGTATAATAGCATTAATGTTAGTCCTTGAAGACTAAATACACCTAAAATGCGATGGTCGGGAATGACTAAGGAAATAATAATTAAATATACAGGAAGTCGGGCCGAACAGGTTGTTAATGGGGTAACTAATATGGTGATTAACCGTTCTTTCCAACTTTCAATATTTCTAGCAGCCATTATTGCCGGAATGGCACAAGCAGTGCCGGAAACTAATGGCACAACACTTTTACCACTTAACCCAAAACGCCGCATTATTTTATCCATTAAAAACACAACCCTACTCATATAGCCTGTTTCTTCTAAAATAGAAATGAACAAAAATAAAAATGCAATTTGTGGAATAAAAATAATAACTCCTGCTAAACCAGGAATGACGCCTTCTGCTAGTAGATTTGTAAAAACGCCTTCGGGCAATGTTACTTTTATCCATTCACCCAATGCTGCAAATTGGACATCAATAAAATCCATTGGGTACCTGCTCCAATCAAATATTGCTTGAAAAATAAGCATTAGAATACTAAAAAATATAATATATCCCCAATATTTATGAATTAGGATTTTGTCTAGTTTGCTTTGCAAATCTTTGGCATTTACTTTATCTATTAGGATAGTTTTTTTCAAGATTTCATTTATAAAAAGATAGCGTAAAATGGTTTCTTTTTGTTGCAATCTTTTTAAATTGCTTGTAGATTCTGTTTTAAAATCGGATGGAAATAAAAGAGGTTGTCTGTTCAATTTTCCAAAATTGACATCTTGAGTAATAACAAGCCAAAGTTTATATAAATCTTGGTTAGGAAAAGCTTTTCGCAGGCGGTTAAAATATTCCGGATCTATATCAGAGGCATTTAAACAAGGAGTTGTAGAAAGCAAGGAGTAATTAGTAATTAATTCCTTTAGCTGCTCAAATCCTGTGTTTTTTCTTGAGCTAATGAGTACAATTTTAGTTTGTAATTTTTCTTCTAATTTTTTTATATCTACAGAAATAGCCTTTCTTGCCATTTGGTCTGCCATATTTATAGCTAGTATGGTTGGAATTCCTAAATCCTTAATTTGTGTAAAAAGCAAGAGATTTCTTTTTAAGTTTTCTACATCGGCAACCACAATTACAACATCCGGAAAATCTTTGTCATTTTTATTCAGCAGCAATTCAATAACTACATTTTCATCCATGGAACAAGCGTTAAGGCTGTAAGTCCCGGGTAAATCTAAAATGTTAGCTTTGAGTCCTCTAGGCAATAGGCAGTATCCTTGTTTTTTTTCAACGGTTATACCGGGATAGTTTCCTACTTTCTGTTTTAAACCTGTAAGTTGATTGAAAACAGAAGTTTTACCGGTGTTTGGGTTCCCTATTAGGGCAACATTTATTTCTCTTGCCATAAATTATGGGATCAATTCAACCTCAATAAGCTTTGCCATTTCTTTCCGTATTGCCATAGTACAACCATTTATATTAATAAATAATGGGTCTTTGAAGGGAGCGGTTTGTAATAGAAATACTTCGTTTCCGGGAAGGCATCCCATTTCTAAAAGTTTTAAAGGAATAATATCTATGGAAATTTCTTTAATTAAGGCATGTTGCCCAACTTTGAGCGAAGCAATTGTAATCATTTTTATTTAGATTCATTTTAAATAAAGCAAATATATGCAATTTGTGCAAGGAAAAATGGATTTTTATGTTAAGAACACTCTTTCAAAAATGTAGGTAAAAATAGTAGTGAAGAAAAACATATTAATTTTCCGCTTTTAGAATTTTAAGATCTTCCAATAATTTTTCCATTTCCTCCCAGTTAGTTCCGTCATAAAAGCCACGAATGCGTTTTTTTGAATCTACTAAAACAAAATTTTCGGTATGTATCATATCATAATCGCCTCCGTAAGGTTCGTCTTTTGCTACTAAATAGGATTTTCTGGCAAGATCGTAAATCTGTTTCTTGTCGCCGGTTAAAAGGTTCCATTTTAAGTCGTTCACTCCTTTTTTTAATGCATATTCTTTTAATACAGGCACACTGTCTATTTGAGGTGTTACACTATGTGAAAGCAACAAAACATCTTCTTGGTTTTTTAGAATTTCTTGAAGTTTTACCATATTATCGGTCATTATTGGGCAAATCGTTGGGCAGGTTGTAAAAAAGAAATCGGCTATATATATTTTGTCTTTGTAATTGTTTTGCGTAATTATTTCCCCATTTTGGTTGGTAAGGGAAAAATCAGCTATGGTATGGTATTTTCTAATGTATTGTACCGTAGTATCAACCAATTCTGCATTTACCATATTGGGTTGATAAACAGGTAATTTAGGGTTTGGATTTAAAGCACCGTAAATAAAATAGAGCACAATTGCTGAAAGTATACCCATTACAGCGGCAAAGAATTTGTATTTCGAGAAAAAATGAAGCAATTTTTTTAAATTAAAATAGAATACAAAAGTAAACAAAACAGAGCTATTAAATAGGGTCGCACACTGTTAAATACTATGATAATCTTCAGAATTATTACAAAAATATTTTAGCAAAAATTTAGTTTTATTACCTTGTTCTAATAACGTACTTTTGCACGTTAAATACAAATGTAATTATGGATCCATTTTTTGTAAAAGCGATACAACTTATTTTAAGCCTATCAATACTTATTGTCCTGCACGAATTAGGACATTTTATTCCCGCTAAAATATTCAAGACACGCGTTGAAAAATTCTACTTGTTTTTTGATGTGAAATTTTCCCTTTTCAAAAAGAAAATAGGGGAAACCACTTACGGAATAGGCTGGTTGCCATTAGGCGGATATGTAAAAATATCCGGAATGATTGATGAAAGCATGGACAAAGAGCAAATGGCATTGCCACCACAACCGTGGGAATTTCGCTCAAAACCCACATGGCAAAGGCTTATTATTATGCTTGGTGGCGTAACTGTAAACATTATCGTTGGGTTTTTAATCTATGCCATGATTTTATTTAACTATGGAAGAGATTTTGTTACCCCGGAAACCATGCCCGATGGTTTTGCTGTGGACAATCTATTAAAAAATTATGGATTTCAAGATGGAGATCAAATTTTAGAGGTCAACGGCAAACATTTTGAAAACGTTGTTGACATTAATAAATATTTATTTTTACGTGAGGTAAAAAACGTAAAAGTTCTTCGTCAAAATGGAAATAAAGAAACTTTATCTGTTCCGGAAGACATTGGCACAATTATGTTTGAAAATGGAGTGATGACACCATTTTCACCTATTGCAATTCCGGTTTTAAGCAGCATAATGCCAGAAAGTCCCGCCGATGTTGCAGGCCTTCAGGCTGAAGATAAAATTATATCGGTAAACGGTGAAAAAATTAGCTATTGGCACCAATTTACGGAATTAGTAAAATTAAATCCTAATACTGCTCTATCCATTGGATATGAAAGAAATGGAGTGTATAATGAAGCATCCATAACACCAAATAAAGATGGAATTATTGGGGTTACTCCTGCATTTCCTTTTGAAGTGATAACCAAAGAGTATTCCTTGTTGGAAAGTATTAAAAGTGGGGCCGGATATGGGTACGATGTTTTAGGAGATTATGTAGCACAATTTAAATATGTGTTTACCAAAAAAGGTGCTACACAAGTTGGTGGTTTTGGAGCTATTGGTAATTTATTTCCAGATACTTGGAACTGGTTGAGTTTCTGGCAAACCACAGCTTTTATTTCTATTATTTTGGCATTTATGAACATTTTACCCATACCAGCATTAGATGGTGGTCACGTTATGTTTTTACTTTATGAAATGGTAAGCGGCAGAAAACCCAATGAAAAAGTAATGGAATATGCCCAAATTGCTGGCTTTTTCTTGTTGATAGCTTTAGTGCTTTTTGCAAATGGCAATGATGTATATCGCTGGATTTTTGGTTAATTTTGGCAGTTAAATAAATATTTTGAGGTCGGTATTTAATTTCATATCTTTAACGTCTTA
>MNYN01000074.1 GCA_001873105.1 Flavobacteriaceae bacterium CG2_30_34_30
AATGAGGAGCGGTAAATTTAGATTCGCCAAGTCGTTTTGCGATGGCTTTTCGCATTTGCGAATTTTTTACTTCTTCAAAACGTTCTTCTCCCACCGGAGTATATGCTTGTGCTCCGGAAGATAATGGTTGATAGTTTTCAATGTCTTTTTTTACAATTCTTCCTTGATCTCCGGAACCTTGAACTCGCTCTAATTGTATTCCTTTTTCTTCGGCAAGTTTTTTAGCTAAAGGCGATGCAAAAATTCTTCCTCCGGAAGATTTGGATACTATTTGTGGTGATGCCGCTTTTTCAGAAGTAGTTTTTGATTTTTCCTTTACTTCTGATTTTATTTTTTCTTTAGATTCAACTTCAGATACCTCTTTTTTAGGAGCTGCTTCTGATGCGCGTAAACTTTCAAACAAACCAGATATATCTGTTCCTTTAGGGCCAATGATAGCCAAAACAGCATCAATGGATGCTGATGCGCCTTCTTGAATTCCAATTTTTAAAAGCGTACCGCTGTTAAAAGATTCAAACTCCATAGTGGCTTTATCGGTTTCAATTTCAGCTAAAATATCGCCTTCTTTTACTGTATCGCCCTCTTTTTTTAGCCACGATGCTACAGTGCCTTCTGTCATCGTATCGCTTAAACGTGGCATTTTAATTATTTCAACTCCTTCAGGGATAGCTATTTTTTTGGAAGATTCCTTAGTGGTTGTTTCTTCCTTTTTAGGAGAAGGTTTCTCTTTATCAGAGGATTCATCTACTTCTTCTTTCACTTTAACATCCTCCTTTTTAATGTCTGTGTTTTTATCTCCCTTAATCAGTTTAGAAATATCTTCTCCTTTTTCGCCTATTATTGCTAAAAGAGTATCTACTGGCGCGGTTTCTCCTTCTTTGAGTCCAATATAAAGTAATATTCCTTCGGAAAAAGATTCAAACTCCATGGTTGCTTTGTCTGTTTCAATTTCTGCTAGGATATCGCCTTCAGAAACTTTATCGCCTACTTTTTTAAGCCATTTTGCAACCACACCTTCTTCCATGGTGTCGCTCAGTCTGGGCATATTTATTATTTCTGCCATAGTTATTCTGGTTTATGTGCTATAAATGGATAATTTTTTTGTTCATATACCACGTCATACATTACATTTTTATCAGGAAAAGGAGATTCTTCGGCAAATTTCTCACATGCTGCCACGCGTTCTTTTACACGTTTATCCATAGCATCAATTTCTTTTTGAGTAGCGTATTTTTTTTCTTTAATAACGTCAAGTACTTGGGTTATAGGATCAATTTTCATGTATTCGCCTACTTCTTCTTTCGTACGGTATAATTGTGCATCACTCATGGAATGCCCTCGGTATCTATAGGTTTTTAATTCTAGAAATGTTGGTCCGTCTCCTTTTCTTGCTCGTTTTATGGCGATGTCCATAGCTTCAGCCACTTTCACCGGATTCATTGCATCAACAGGGCCGCATGGCATATCATAGCCTAAACCCAGTTTCCAGATATCGGTATGGCTTGCGGTTCTTGCAACAGATGTACCCATGGCATATCCGTTATTTTCAACACAGAAAACCACCGGCAGTTTCCACAACATTGCCATATTTAGTGCTTCGTGTAAGGAGCCTTGTCTGGCTGCGCCGTCACCTAAAAAGGTTAAGGTTACCGCATCTCTTTTAAAATATTTATCGGCAAAAGCAATTCCTGCTCCAAGAGGAATTTGTCCTCCTACAATTCCGTGACCACCAAAAAAACGATGTTCTTTAGAAAATATATGCATAGAACCACCAAGACCTTGTGAGGTTCCGGTAGCTTTACCATACAATTCCGCCATCACTCTTTTTGGATCTACACCCATACCGATGGGTTGTACGTGATTTCTGTATGCCGTAATCATTTTATCTTTTGTCAAATCCATTGCGTGAAGTGATCCAGCAAGAATAGCCTCTTGACCGTTGTAAAGATGTAAAAATCCACGTACTTTTTGTTGGATATATACTTGTGCTAATTTGTCTTCAAACTTGCGCCAAAAGAGCATCTCTTCATACCAATTAAGATAGGTTTGTTTTGTAATTTTTTTCATATTCCTTTTCCGCACAAGCGAAAATCAATTTTAGATAAATAATAGCCTTTTACTATTATGGAAATAGCAGCTAGCAAAAATACTACTTTAGTTAGTAATAAGAAAGGGCATTGTATTAAAAAAATGTGAAGTGCAAAGTTAGAAGTTGGAAGTACAAAGTAGGAAGTACAAATTCAAATCAAACTATCTCTACAACCTGCACCCTAACTCCTACCACCTCTACAGATAGCTTGGGTCAAAAACCAATGGGAGTAAAGTCTTTATAGAATCAACCTTAATTACTTTCCCTTTTTCTGCCATAAAATAAATAGCAATAGGCTGGTCTTGTTTTATTTCATATTCTGCTATTACTTGTCTGCATGCTCCACAAGGTGGTGTTGGTATACGGAGTATTTTATTTTCAGATCGTGCAGCAAGTGCAATGGTAATCATTTTTTTATCGGGATACATGGCGCTAGCGTGAAATATAGCCACACGTTCTGCACAAAGACCAGAAGGGTACGCTGCGTTTTCTTGATTGTTTCCTGTTACTATTTGATTGTCCTCCAGCAGAATTGCTGCACCTACTTTAAAGTTTGAATAAGGTGCATAGGCATTATCTCTAGCTTCAACAGCTTTTTTCATCAGGTCTTGTATGTCTTCAGAAAGCTCTTCCAGATTGTCATAGACCTGTAATGTGGAAGTAATATCTATTTGCTCCATGGAAATTAATATTTTTAAAAATGAATATATATTATTAACGTGTTGGGCTTTAAAACATCCTAAAGATAAACTTAAATTAGATAAAAAATCCCATCCGAATAAGGTATTTGGACAGGATTTTTTATTGGTATTTTATTATGTATTAATATTCTGAGTATTCTTCATCTCCAAAGTTGAAGGTTAGCCCAAATCTTAAAGTACCTTCCAGTGGGCTTCTAACTTTTGAAGTTGAAAATAAATAGGAAACATCAATATTGATGGAAGTATATTTAAATCCGGCACCAAGAGATGCAAATTTTCTAGAGCCTTTTAAATCGCTTTCATTAAAATATCCTGTTCTTAAAGAAAAAGAATCTTGATACACATATTCAACACCTAAAGCCCAAGTAAACTCTTTTAATTCTTCCTTAAAACCATCAGGTGCATCGCCAAAAGATTGAAAAATACCTTTAAAGAAGGTTACATCGTCATCTTCTCCTCTTAGTACTTCACCAAAGGTTGGGGAATTAGGATCTCTATCTCTAACGGGCGGTGTTGGCACTAAAAGTTTATTTACTTCAGCAGTTACGCCCACTCTATTGTACGCATCTAAAAGAAAATCAAATCCGCCACCAAGCCGAAGGTTTGTAGGAAGAAAGTTTTCCTGACCTACCTCATCATATTTAATTTTTGGTCCAATGTTAGAAATATTAAAACCACCACGCCATCTTCCGTCAAAATCATTGTAGGTAACTTCTTCACTTTGGTAATATCCTGCAATATCCACTGCAAAAGAGCTTCCTGCTGATGCGTCTTCATCGGACACTTGAAGTTTTAAATCAGAGCGTAAATAACGACCTGCCACTGCCATGGAAAATCTTTCGCTTAGTCTAAGTGAATAAGAAACATCAAAAGTTAATTCATTAGGACTTTGTATTAAAGGTATTTCTTCAGGAGTTTGTCTTAACTCAATATCACCTAAACTGAAATATTTAAAACTTGCCCCTATAGCACTCCGTTCGTTTAAACGATTAAAATAAGTTACATTTCCTAAAAAAATGTCATTTACTAATTGACTTAAATAAGGGGTATAGGTAACACCAATGCCTTGTTTGGATTCAGAAAAGGCATATTTAGCAGGATTCCATTGTTGTGAAAAAGCATCAACGGAAGTAGCTACACCCATATCTCCCATACCGGCAGCACGAGCATCAGCAGCTATAAGCACAAATGGAACAGCGGTGGTTATTACTCTTCTTTCACCTTCTTCTTGTGCTTTTGCATTAACAGCTATTATCACTAATAATGCAGAAATCATGATTCTCTTCATAAATTGTTAATTTTGGACAAATATAAATTTAATTTTTAAAGGATAACTAATTTTTCAAATTTTTCAACTTTCTTATTTGTTAACGTCGATTTTACCGTTAACTTATATACATACACCCCTTTTCCTATACGATCTCCAAAATCGTCTTTCCCATCCCAAACGATATCTCTAGATAAAAATCCATCCGTATTGATGATTTGGTTTTTTGTCCATACAATTTTTCCGGTAACGGTAAAAACTTGAACTTGTACTTCCAGTGGTTCAAAAGGGCGATTATGGTTAAACCAAAACTCTGTGTAATTTACAAATGGGTTGGGATAATTTAAAACTCTTTCAATTTTTATTTCATCACTGCCTGCCACTACAAATTGAATATCGGCTGTTGCTGAATTGTTATATACATCCCATGCTTTTAGTGTTAGTGTATGTAAGCCAACCTCTAAATCTCTTAAACGATAATTTAAAGAGCCTTTTGTAAAATTATCTACTTCTGCCAAATAGTAATCGTTTAAAACGAAAGGATTCGTTTCATCACCATCTATAATTGCAGTGATGTCGTGTCCAATACCGCTAGCGGTATTGATGCCATTGTCGTCTTCTAATTTTGCTATTAATATGGGGGAATCATTTGTTATTCCTCCTGAAACAAAACTTTCGTCATTCATAAACAGCCGTATTTGTGGGCCGATATTATCTTCAGGAGCGTTTTCATTTAATCCCCCCACAAGTATGGTTTCATTAGCACCAGCGTGATCTTCTAATGCATTATTTTTTTTGGAATAAAGGCTTACTCTGCCTGTTCCTACAGGTATGGCAATATCTCTTGGCACTACAAATTCAAATTCAAACAAACCGTTTGTTACCGATGCTTGTCCATTAAAAATACCTTCTCCCAAGGTTTCAAAATTCATGATAATTAAATTACCGTTGGCATCTCTTACACCATCATTGCCCAAAGTTTGCCGCTGCACGCGTTTGTCAAAAACTTTTGCTTCTAAAATACCGGTATATCCAGACAAAAGAGTACCGTTTTGATCCACCACTTCGCCACCGAATTTTACTTTGCTCAAGGCTTTTAATGTGTCAGTGGCTTGGCCTATAGGCACGCCATTTAAAGAAGTTAATCGAACTTCCTGCTTAGGGAAGCCAAGAGGCATTGCGGGATCACCTATATAAAAGATTACCCTTCTTATTTCGTTATTAATAATGTTTTTAGTGCGTCTTACTGCTTCGGCTGGGGGAATGAAATTGGTGTTTCCAAATGCATATAAATTAGAGGCAAGGGTATCGTTAAACTCTCTTCCTAAAGTTACTCCAATAGATCTTGTTGTAGAAATTAATGCAATGGCGCCACCTTCTTTGTTCCAATAGGTATATTCGCCCGCAGTAGGTCTTAATGGATTATCAAAGCGGCTATACTCACAAGTAACCGTAACAAAAAGTGGGTATCTATTTTTATTTCTTAGATTTTGCACACTACCTTTTGTTACAATAAATTCTTTTGCAAGACCGTCTTCACCACCATGCCCAAAATAATTCATGACTAAGGCACCAACTTCAATAGCATCGCTTATAGCTTGAGCCGCTTTTGGATAACGATTACCTCCTGAAGAAGTTTCTTGTTGAAAGGCATCTGAATGTATTTTAATAACATTAACAGAGGGCTTTTGCGCGCCTATTTCATCGCCTAACTGATCTAACTTAAATTGCAAATTGGAATCACTTAAATTATCGGCATCATCTGAAATGAGCACAAAATTATTTCTCCAATTTCCATAAGACACCTCTGACAAGTAATTAATTACTTTATCTATCAAAGCATTTGCTTGTGTAACATTGTCTGTTATTATACGACCTATTGCTAGGTCAAGCCTGTCAGTAGAGTCCATTAATCCTTCATTTGCATCCATCATTCCATAAAAATCATCAGACATGTAAGTATTTAAACTAGAAAGAACTGCATCACTGTACCGGTGATAGGTTGGCACAATATTATTATTTCCTTGTACTCTATTTTTATAATCGACAGAGGTGTCACCAAAAAGACACAAGTATTTTAATTTATTATTTTCTGAGGAGGCGTTATCATACACATATTTTACGAGGTTTCTAATTGCTGCAATATCTTGTTTACCTGTGCTAAACTCATCGTAAATTTTATCGGTGGTAACCACTTTAACACGCATACCTGAGGTATTTTTATGGTGGTTTGCTAATCGAAGTGCTGCCTGTAATAAAAAAGGTGGTGTAATGATTAAATAGTCAATATCTTGAAAATTACCTTGCTCATTTAAAAAAATAGTGCCTTTTAAATTTTGATTTGCAACATGAGATTGCGAGGTTTTTATGGGTTGGTAATAATCAGAAGGATTTAAAGCAACATACTTTCTAATTTCTCCTAGTTGCGCTTTAAAAGCAATAGAATTTGAGGCGTTTTCATTAAGAATCGTGGTTATTGAACCAGGATTTGTAACATCCCAAACTTCTGAAAACTGAGTAGCGTTATTTATTTGATATTCCCCAATACCACTGAGGGTTGCTGCTGCATCGTATTTAAATGGTAATTGACCTTCCGTACCGGAAAGTTGTCTCAAAGCATTAATACTAATATAGTCAAGAAGTGCTAAACTGGAGGGATTTCCTCCATTATTGTAATTTAAATCAACACTAATAGTTTCTGACGATGCATTAATTTCACCAACAAAACTTCTACCTGAAGCTAAATTAATATTACTGGAAGCGGCAAAATTAGGGAAAATTTGCAATTGACCGTTCACAGACACCGTCATCGAGGTTGCAATTTCAGATGCTGCAATTGCAAAAATCTTAAACTGCATAGGTTGCCCGGAAATAATATTTGGAAAAGAAAACTCAAAAGTTTGTTGATTATTGATATCAAACCGATTGCCAAACCATCTTCTTCCTACCAAAGCTGGATTTGCATCGTCAATTTCATGAAATTGGTAGTCGTTAAATTGGGTTAT
>MNYN01000036.1 GCA_001873105.1 Flavobacteriaceae bacterium CG2_30_34_30
AGCAAGGACAAGTTCTCCAGCTCTTTTTTCTTTTTCATCGTTTTGAAAGGCTAATTCTTTATTTGCAAGTACTAATTCTTCTGCTCTTTTTCCCTTTTCATCATTTTGAAAAGCAAGTTCTTTATTTGCAATACTTAGTTCTCCAGCTCTTTTTTCTTTTTCATTGTTTTGAAAGGCGAGTTCTCCATTAGCAATGACCAATTCAGCAGCTCTTTTTTCTTTTTCTTTATTTTGAAAGGCTAATTCTTTATTAGCAAGGACAAGTTCTCCAGCTCTTTTTTCTTTTTCATCGTTTTGAAAGGCTAATTCTTTATTTGCAAGTACTAATTCTTCTGCTCTTTTTCCCTTTTCATCATTTTGAAAAGCAAGTTCTTTATTTGCAATACTTAGTTCTCCAGCTCTTTTTTCTTTTTCATTGTTTTGAAAGGCGAGTTCTCCATTAGCAATGACCAATTCAGCAGCTCTTTTTTCTTTTTCTTTATTTTGAAAGGCTAATTCTTTATTAGCAAGGACAAGTTCTCCAGCTCTTTTTTCTTTTTCATCGTTTTGAAAGGCTAATTCTTTATTAGCAAGGACAAGTTCTTCAGCTCTTTTTTCTTTTTCTTCATTTTGAAAGGCTAATTCTTTATTTGCTTTTCTTAAGTCATTAGACCATTTTTGATTTGTTACATCTCGCGCCGTTGCAAAAATACCGATAACATTTTCATCATTATCCTTATAAACAGAAGCATTGAAAGACATGTCTGTTAAGTTCCCATTTTTATGTTTTATGGTCAAGGGGTAGTCTAAAATATATCCTTTTTTAAAAGCTTTGCGGTATCCTTTTTGTGCTTTATTTAAATCGGTAAAATAAAAGGAGAAGTCGGTATTTACTAGTTTTTTTCTTGAAAAACCTGTAACTTTTATTAAAGCCTCATTGACATCGGTTATTTTTCCTTTACAACTTATGGCCATAAATGGATCTAGGCTAGCCTCTAATAGGTTTCTAGCATATTGCAAATCGTTTTTTTGTGTTGCGTTCATCCGTTATTTGCCTTTTTAAAAGGACAAGGCTTTTTAATTTTCGTTATCGCAACTAGAGTCTAATATGAAATGGCCGCCAATTTCTTCAATAGGATTTCGCCTTCTATCTTTCTGTTGCTTAAAATGGGATGGGGTGAGTCCGGTAACTTTTTTAAATTGATTGGATAAATGAGCTACACTGCTGTAGTTTAGTTTCCATGCTATTTCGGTGATATTTAATTCATCATAAGTTATTAATTCTTTGATGCGTTCAATTTTATGAAAAATGATGAATTGTTTTATATTGGTGCCTTGTACTTCTGAAAATAAATTGGACAAATAGGTATAGTCGTGTTGTAATTTTTCACTTAAATATTCGGAAAAATTTATTTTAATAGCCTCCTCTGAATGATGGATCATTTCAACAATAACATTTTTTATTTTTTCGATAAGAATTGCTTTTTTGTCGTCCATTAATTCCAAGCCGGAGTTATATAGGGCTTCTTTGATTTGTTCTCTTTGTTCTTCTGAAATGGTTTCCATAATTTCCACTTCTCCTAAATCAACGACAATAAAATGAAGGCCAAGTTTTTTTAATGCATCTTTTACCGTTGTTTTACAGCGGTTACTTACCATATATTTGATGTATAACTTCAAATTATATTTTTTTACAAGGTACAACTAAACCTCTAGTAGTATTATTCTTACATGTTAAAATAAACCCTAAATATTGGTGCCTTAGTTATTTTTTACTTATTTAAAAACTCTAATGTTTTTTTTTCGCTGTAAAACACATTTTTTTTATCATAAAAACCTACATGACCACCGTATTTAGGGGTTTCTAAAAAAAGGTA
Source organism: Flavobacteriaceae bacterium CG2_30_34_30 (assembly GCA_001873105.1). GTDB lineage: Bacteria > Bacteroidota > Bacteroidia > Flavobacteriales > Flavobacteriaceae > Planktosalinus. Next base: position 1,857 of record MNYN01000036.1, read on the forward strand.
TTCAGAACTTTCGGCCAAAGCTATAGGATAACAATCTTTAGATAAAAAGCTATCGTTTATTGCATTGAGCAATAATACAGGTATTTTTATTTGAGGTAAAAATTGTAAACTACTGTTTTTTTTGTAGTAATCATAAGCATCTTTAAAGCCATGAGCCCTAGAGGTATAGATGTTGTCAAAATCTAAAAGCGATTTTATTAGTTTGAGATCTTTATTACTTAACTTTTCAGGGAATTGACGTATTTTTTGACGGTATTTTTTCTTTAAATCTGCCAAAAAGGAAGTTCGATACACCCAATTGGATGTTTTTTGAAGGGCTTCTAAAGATCCTTTTAAACTTAAAGGAGTGGAGATGGCTACCGCTTTTTTTATTTCAGACGGTACTTGCTCTCTTTCACCTAAATATTTCAACAACAAATTTCCGCCCAAACTAAATCCGTTTAAAGCTATTTCAGTATAAATGCTTTTTTGTAAAATAAGCTGTATTACCGATTGTAAGTCGTCTGTTGTACCAGCATTATAAGAGCGATAAAGTTTGTTGGGTTCACCACTACACCCTCTGTAGTTTACCGCCACAGCATCCCATCCGTTTTTATTGAGGTGGCTTGCGGCTCCCTGAATGTAGGTGCGTTGCGCATTACCTTCAAGACCGTGAAGTAAAATAACGAGTTTTTCTGTTTTTGAACTAGAATAGGACCAGTCGAGATCTATAAAATCACCATCTAATAAATTGAGGCGTTCCCTTTTTTGAATTAAATGTGGAGCAATTCTAATTTTAGCCGAATAAATGGTAGAAAAATGCCCATTTCTAAAAAGTAAAGGAGGTTGATAAATAGATTTTAAAAGCGGCATAGGTTTATTAAAATTTAAAGAAACACAAATCTACACCTATTATTATGCACGCACAGCAAAATCTTTGTAGCTTTGTAAAAAACAAGTAAATGTACATGAAAGAATTTGAAATTAGATGGAGTGATATAGATGCTAACAGGCATTTGGCGAATAGCGCATACATTAATCTTATGAGCCATACCCGAATGGGGTTTTTCATTGAAAACGGCATTGATCAGCATGAAATGGCAAAGTACAATATTAGTCCCGTTGTGTTTTATGAGCATGTGTATTATTTTAAAGAAGTTTTTGTTGGAAAACCAGTACGAGTTTCTCTACAATTAAAAGGGGTTTCTGAAGATGGTATGTATTTTGAGTTTTTACATAATTTTTATGATGCCAATGGGAAAAATTTTGCTTCTTGTGAAATGATGGGCGCTTGGATAGATTTAAAAGAAAGAAAATTAACAGGCCTGCCAAAAGAGTTATATGCCAACTTTTCTAAACTGGAACATACCGATGATTTTCAACTACTTACCAAGGAGCATACCCGAAGGTTTGGAAAAAAACCTAAAGATTTAATTTAGTGCTTTTCGCATAATTTTTAGAACTACCCACAGACTCTCCAAGCTATGGAATCAAAAAAAGTGTATAACATAAAAGAAGCACAGATCAAGATGGAAAATTACTGTGCTTATCAGGAACGCTGTCATCAAGAAGTAACCAAAAAGCTTAGAGAAATGCAGCTTATACCCGAGGTTATTGAAAAAATTATGCTGCATCTTTTTGAACACAATTTTTTAAATGAAACGCGTTTTGCAAAAGCTTTTGCGAGTGGAAAGTTTTCTATTAAAAAATGGGGTAAGAGGCGCATTGTAAATGAATTAAAAAGAAGAAATATTTCCACCTACAACATCAATCAGGCTCTTTTGGAAATTGAAGACAAAGGATATTATGCTGCTTTTGATGCTCTTGCAGAAAAACGTCTATGTCAAATAAAAGAAACAAACAAATTTAAAAAAAGAAAGAAACTGGCTGATTATCTTTTATATAGAGGCTGGGAAAGTGAAATGGTATATGACAAGGTGTCAAAACTTATACCTTAAGACCCAATTGTTTATGTGTTTTTAGGATAGCTTTCTCATTTTTGCTGTTAATCCAATCCTGCCCATATATTTTGCGCATTAAAGAATCATAATGTCGCATTACAAAAATATTATAAATAGCGCAACTCAGGTTTTTTGGGTTCCTGGCTATAGCACGCAAACTCATACTAAATCCCGGGGTTATATAGCGCATATAGTGCCAATACCCTTCTGGAATATAGACCATATTTCCGTGTTCTAAATTAGCTTTAAATCCGTGTGCATTTTTAAGTGCCGGCCAAGTATTAAAATCGGGATTAGAAAAGTCGATATCTTCTCGGGTAATTAGTGAATGTGGAACTTTATATAAAAAGGGTGTTTGTTTTTGATCAAAGAGAATAACTTGTTTTTTTCCTTGAAAATGAAAGTGAAAAATATTTGCTAAATCTATATCGTAATGCATAAAGGTATAGGAGTTTTCACCACCAAAAAACAACATGGGCAACTTTTTCATAAGGGGAATACCCAAGTCTGGAAAATCAAAATCTTTTTGAAGCTCGGGTACTTCTTTTAAAATATTCCAAAGAAAAATACGATATCGGGTAGGTTCATTTTTAAGTAAGTTGATGTAATCACGCATTTTCATGGTAGCGTGAGACTCATTAAAACCATCTTTAAAATGTACAGGACGATCGTCATATAAAGGAACAACTTTATCGCCAGCTACGGTGGCCATATACTCAAAATCCCATTTACTATAAGCCGGCCAATGTTCTACAAGTCGTTCTATAACAACCGGTTTTTGGGGTTTTAAATATTTTTTGACAAACACATCCTTTGTAATGGTAGATACTCTGTCTATTTCGGTTAAAAGCATAAGACAAATGGTTTTGAAAGTACGTTTTTCATAAACTTTAATGTAAAGTTACTGTAAAAAAAAATCAATGTAACTAAATAATATAGGATTATATAAGAAGGGAATTGCTAATGGTAGGCATGAAAAGAGTTATTTTTTTACATCTTCTTGCTTTTCATTGGAATCTTCACTAGATAGTTTATGGGTAGTTTTTTTATATTTGCCTTCTAAATCGTCCATAACCGATTTTTTCCATAATTTTACACCGGTAAAATAAGAGGCTCTTCCTATTAAATGCGCTCCAACAGGAGCGGTTAAGAATATAAATAAAATAATAGCAAGTACTCTTGATGTAATGGAAAGTTCATTAAAATAGATGGCCGCCGCAATCAAAATTAATCCAATACCCAAAGTTGCTGCTTTAGTGGTTACAGAAATTCGCAAATAGGTGTCGGGCATTCTCACTAAACCTACTGCGGCTAGAAAGACAAAAATAGTTCCAAGGGTTGCAAATATGGCAATTAAAACATCACTCATTTTTATTTCTTTTTTCTAAATAGTAAGAGAAGGCAACGGTGCTTAAAAAGGCAATTAATGCTAAAATCATTGCAATATCTAAAAAGGTTGGTTGGTTATAAACGATGCTATAAATAGCGATAATTCCAATACAGGTTGTAATTAATAAGTCTAAAGCTATCACTTTATCGACAATGTTGGGTCCCATTAAAAACCGAATAAATAGCAATAAAACAGATACTGCTAAAATCGGTAATAAAATTAAATATAAATAGTTGTGTAAGGTCATCGCAATATTTCTAGTAATCGTTTTTCAAATCCGTTTTTAATGCCATCAATAAATTTTTCTTTATCCGAAATATACATAGAGTGGACGTAAAGTACTTTTTTATCGTCTGAAACATCTAAACTTAAGGTTCCAGGAGTCAACGAAATTAAATTTGCTAAAAGAGTAATTTCCATATTCGTTTCTGCATTTAAAGGCACCCTAACAATGCCGGGAGTCATATAAAATGTTGGAGTAACTACATCATAAGCCACTTGTATATTTGCCTTAATAAGTTCATATAAAAAGAAAAAAAGAAAGGCGATTATTTTAGGCATTATTATAAAATATTTAGCCTCTCCACTTCCTACGGTAATTACCCATAAAATTAAAAAACTAACTACAAATCCGAAAAAGAAATTTAGGAATTCAAAACCACCTGTAAGGGCTACCCAAACAAAGGTTAAAAGAATATTGCTTAAAAATCTACTTTTCATTTTCTTTTAATTTGCTATCATTTGTTCTCCTAAAACCGACTGCACATAGTGTTGGTTGTTAGTTAATTCATTTGCTACTCTTAATGCTAGTTGCTGGATGTATTCGGCACCAAAACCAATGAATAAAGAAACAAAAGCCAAAAAGATAATTGGGGCAACTATTTGCACCTTCTTTTCTAATTTTAATTTATCAAAATACCTAAAGTTATATAATTTAGGAAGTACTTTGCCTTCCTTCCAAAAAACTTCCGACCAAATCTTTGCTATTAAATAGAAAGTAATAAAAGTAGCAAATAAAACGGCAGCTATCAGCCAATAATTACTCATTTTAAAACTTTCTGTAATCAACGCTAATTTTGGCCAAAATCCGGATAGTGGGGGGATACCAACCAAAGAAAAAAATGGGATAGCCATCAGTAAAGAAAGCAGGGGATATTTAGCATACAAACCTCCTAAATCACGCATACTAAAAGTGCCTTTAATGCGATAAATTAAGCCACTAACCATAAAAAGATTTGTTTTTACAATGATATCGTGTATTAGGTAAAAAACAGCACCAGCTATAGCAAGTTCAGATACCAGGCCAAGACCTAAAATCATATATCCAATATGACAAATGATGAGGTAGGAAAATATTTTTACAATATTATTTTGAACCAAAGCTCCTAAAGCACCGCTTACTAGGGTAAATCCAGCAAGTGTAAGAATTATATTTTCCAAAAAAACATCTCCTACAAATATTAGAGTAAAAACGCGGATAATGGCATACACACCTACTTTGGTTAAAAGCCCCCCAAAAATTGCAGAAACTGCGGGAGGAGGTGTATGGTAAGATGCCGGAAGCCAAAAATACAAAGGGAATAATGCCGATTTAATTCCAAAACCTATTAAAAATAAGACAGCAGAGACCTCTACCAAACCCCTATTTTCGATTGCAGCAACTTTAATAGATAAATCGGCCATATTTAAAGAGCCTGTTATTCCATATAAAACAGCTACAGCGGTTAAAAAAATCATAGAAGCAAAAATGTTTAAGGTAAAATATTTTAAGGCACCTTCTAATTGTGCCTTTTCTCCGCCAATGGTGATAAGCACAAATGAACTTATTATAATAACTTCAAACCAAACATAAAGATTAAAGATATCTCCTGTTAAAAACGCACCATTCAACCCTAATAATAAGAAGTGAAAAATAGGTAAATAGCCAAACTTTAATCGTGCCGGTAAAATAGTGCCAACTGAAAAAACAGATACTGCCAATCCACTAATTGCAGTTAGAAGGATAAGAGTTGCAGCAAAGGTATCAGAAACAAAACTTATTCCAAAAGGAGCATCCCAGCCCCCTGCTTGCACAGTTAGGGTGCCTTCATTCCATGTTGTGATAAATAATATAATAGCAATACCTAGGCTTAAAAAACTACCCACAACACTAATTACTTTTTGCCAGTGAACCCTACTCCAGCAAAAAAGAAGCAGTATTGCTATGAATACTTGTATTAAAATGGGATATAAAACGATGTGTTGTATCATGAAAATTGGTCAGTTGAGTTCATTTGATCTAGATCGTCAGTTTTTACAACAGAATATGCTCTTTTCACTAAAACTATTGCGAAAGATTGTAATCCAAAACTAATTACAATTGCTGTCAATATTAATGCTTGAGGAATTGGGTCAGCATAAGCTTTTAAAAAAACGGGGGATTCTCCAGGGATGATTGGAGGAAGTCCTTTGGTAATTCTTCCCAACAGAAAAATCAAAAGGTTTGCACCATTGCCTATCAAGATAAGTCCAATGATTAGCTTAACCAAGCTTCTGCGTAGCATCATATACAAGCCCGATGCGTAGAAAATTCCAATTAATATGGCTAAAATAAACTCCATAAATTAAGCTGATTCGGTTATGGTAAAAATAATAGTTAAGGAAACCCCTATTACAACCAGATACACGCCAATATCAAAAAATAAGGCAGAACCCACCATCCCTATTACCGATAGCGGTTCAGGAAACCAAATTCCAGTCATAAAGGGCAATCCTGCATAAAAAATGGGAGCAAGACCACTTGTAAAAGCTAAAGCAAGACCCACAGGCATTAAAAACCCCGGGTGAATACGTATAAGATGTTTTGTGTTTTCTAATCCATTAGCAAATGCATGTAAAACAAAGGCAATTGCAGCAATAAGACCACCAACAAATCCTCCCCCCGGCAAATAGTGCCCGCGGAGTAAAATAAAAAACGAAAAAAGCATCAGTAATGGAAGCAAATAATTGGATGCTGTTTTTAAAATAATAGTTTTCATTTATTTTTTAATTCCTGTGGTTATTCTTTCTTTAGCGGTCATTCGTAACTTTAGAAGTGCAAATACACCTATTGCTGCAATGGTTAAAACGGTAATTTCCATAAAGGTATCAATTCCTCTAAAATCTACTAATATAACATTAACTACGTTTTTACCTTTGGCTAAAAGATAGGCATTTTCAGCATAAAATTCAGAAATTTCTGAACCCTGAGGCTCTGCTAATACTTCTAGTGCAAGTATGGATATCAATCCACCAAAGGCTATAGATAATACACCATCCTTAATCCGTGTTTTAATGTCAGATAGATTTAAATACTTCGGGAGTCTATATAGCACCAAAACAAATAAAATAACAGTTAATGTGTCTATAGAAAATTGGGTCATAGCTAAATCGGGGGCACTATAATATACAAAAATTAAACTAATGGTCAACCCTACAATTCCTAAAGCAGCTACTGCAGCAAGGCGTGATTTTGTAAATACCGTGTATAAAATTCCGGCAATCATAATGACAAAAGTAATCACCTCATAAATGGTTAAAGCGGTAAATGAACTATACACTAGTCGATAACGTGTATTATTAAGTAGCGTATAACCCATTACGCCAACCAAAAATAAAATAATGGTAGATACATAATGGCGTAAATAGCCATTTTGAAAATAATTTGTCCAAAGCGTAGAGAAATAATAAAAACCATTGCCAAATTTTTCTGTCATTGTTTTCGGTGAAATAAACTCCAGTTTTTTAATTGCTGTTTCTACTTTTTTGTTAGGTTTAATTAGAAAATAAAGCAACACACCAATGCCTATAGTAATAGCACTCAATGCTAAAATAGTATTAAATCCATGCCATAGTTTTAAATGAACTTCACCTCCATTCTCTCCAAGAGAAGTCACGGCCGGTTGTATTAAGGATTCTTGAATTATAGATGGAAAAATTCCAAAAAGGATGCACAATATAGCAAGGATAAGTGGCGGAATCCACATCAAGAAGCTTGGCATATGCACTTTAGAAAATCTCTCTGGTAATTTTCCCGTAAATGGTTTTATTCCGACCAAAAAACCTGAGTAAAGTAAAAGGATGTTGGTGATTATTGCCAAAGCGGTAATAAGTATTGCAGAATTTCCATAATGCAAAGTGGATTCATAAATTAATTCTTTTCCTAAAAACCCAAAACTAGGCGGAATTCCAGCAAATGATATGGCAGCGAGAAATCCGGCAATTGCCACAGGAAAAAGCACCTTTCGCAATCCGGAAAGCATGGTGATGTCTCTACTGCCTGTTTCGTGGTCAATAATTCCTGTAACTAGAAATAAAGTGGCTTTGTATAAGGCGTGGACTAAAATAAAAACGCAAGCAGCAAGTAATGCTTCTTTCGTTCCTAGACCAATTAAAAACACAAGAATTCCCAATGCAGAAATAGTAGAGTAGGCTAAAATTCCTTTTAAATCAGTTCTAAAAAGTGTATGCATAGCCGCATAAAGCATAGTTATTGACCCAACAATAATTAATGTTGAATTCCAAAATTCTGTACTGCCCAAAACAGGGGTAAAGCGCAATAATAAATATACTCCGGCTTTTACCATCGTGGCAGAATGCAGGTAAGTAGAAACCGGTGTGGGTGCTTTCATCGCTCCAGGAAGCCAAAAATGAAATGGAAATTGAGCGGATTTAGTAAAAGCAGCTATAAAAATAAAAGCTACAATAATTATATAATGAGGACTATTTGCAATAAGTTCTTTGGAGCTTAACATTTCAGAAATCGTAAATGTACCTGCTACAGAGCCTAAAATAAGAGCACCTGCCAACAAAAACAATCCGCCAAAACCAGTAATCGCCAAAGCTAAAACGGCCGATTTTCTAGATGATTCTTCTTTATTTTTAAAACCAATTAAGAAGAAAGAACTAATGCTTGTTAGCTCCCAAAAAATAAATAAAGACAACACGTTATCAGATAAAACGATACCCAACATAGCACCCATAAAGATTCCCAAATAGCCATAAAAACGATCCAAATATTCGTGGTTTTTTAAATATGCTGAGGTATATAAAAAAACCAAAAAACCAATGCCGGTAATCATCAACGAAAAAATCAAAGAAATACCATCTAAAACAAAACGAAGATCTATACCCATGGAAGGCACCCAAACAATATGCTGCGAAATTATTTCGCCCGAAGAAACGCGCCCGATAAACTGTGCAAAATAGACAAATAAAACAAAAGGAATACTTGCAGAAAGTACTGCCCATCTACCCTTTAAAAACTTGCCGGTAAAAACTAGTAATCCAGAGAAAAGAAACCCTAAAAGTATTGCAGCTAACATAATCTAATCCTTGAGTTTGCAACAAATATAAAAGAAAACTATCTCTAAAAAAACTAAACACAAAGTTAACATTACAATTTAATATAGTTTAACACCAACATAACACAAATAATACTAAGCATTACACTCATTTTTAAAGATCTACATTGGGCAACCTATTTTTACTTGCCTTGCTGTAAAAAAATAGCCTGCTGTAAACAGTAGGCTATTTAAGTTTTAATACAAAAAGGGACTGCTAGTCTGTTAGAATAATAGCTTTATTGTTATTCATTTCAAGCGTACCGCCAGCAATATAAAGCGTCCATTTACCGGCTTTATCTTTTTTAAATTTCTTTATTACGTTTTCATTAATGGAAACATTGCCATCAAATTTTATTACTCCTGCCTGAAGTAAAGATACTATTGGCGCGTGGTTGTTTAACATTTGGAATTCGCCATTCACGCCAGGTACAGTAACAGAAGTTACTTCAGTATGGAGTAAAATAGTTTCCGGTGAAATTATTTCTAGTGTCATAATTTAAGTTCAAAGTTTAAAGTGCAAAGTTCAAGGTTTATATTTTAACATTAAACCTTAAACTTTGAACCTGGAATAATTAAGCTTCTGCAAGCATTTTTTCTCCTGCCTCAATAGCTTCTTCTATAGAACCTTTTAGGTTAAAAGCAGCTTCAGGTAGGTGGTCTAACTCACCATCCATAATCATATTAAATCCTTTAATGGTTTCTTTAATATCTACTAATACCCCTTTCAAACCTGTAAATTGTTCTGCTACGTGAAAAGGTTGTGACAAGAAACGTTGTACGCGACGAGCACGGTTTACCGCTAATTTATCTTCTTCTGAAAGTTCTTCCATACCAAGTATGGCAATGATATCTTGCAATTCTTTATAGTGTTGTAACAATTCTTTCACACGAGAAGCACAGTCATAATGTTCCGCTCCTAGGATTTCTTTAGTTAGAATTCTAGAAGTAGAATCCAATGGATCTACTGCAGGATATATACCAAGTTCTGCAATTTTACGAGAAAGTACAGTCGTTGCATCTAAGTGGGCAAAAGTAGTAGCCGGAGCCGGGTCTGTTAAATCATCTGCGGGAACATAAACTGCTTGTACTGAAGTGATAGAACCTCTTTTAGTGGATGTAATTCGCTCTTGCATCGTACCCATTTCAGTGGCTAACGTTGGTTGGTAACCCACAGCAGATGGCATACGGCCAAGAAGTGCCGATACCTCAGAACCTGCTTGAGTAAATCTAAAAATATTATCTACAAAGAAAAGTACATCTTTACCTTGGCCTTCGCCGGAACCATCACGAAAATATTCTGCAATGGTCAATCCGGAAAGCGCAACACGAGCACGGGCTCCCGGAGGCTCATTCATCTGTCCGAAAACAAAAGTAGCTTTTGACTCTTTTAAAGCGGATTTATCTACTTTTGATAAATCCCATCCGCCATTTTCCATGGAATGCATAAAGGCATCCCCATATTTTATAATACCAGATTCTAGCATCTCTCTTAAAAGGTCATTTCCTTCACGAGTTCTTTCACCCACTCCGGCAAAAACAGAAAGTCCTCCGTGACCTTTTGCAATATTGTTAATTAATTCTTGAATAAGTACTGTTTTACCAACTCCGGCACCTCCAAACAATCCAATTTTACCTCCTTTTGCATAAGGTTCAATAAGGTCAATTACTTTTATTCCTGTAAATAAAACTTCGGTTGAAGTAGATAAGTCTTCAAATTTAGGAGCTTCTCGGTGAATGGGTAATCCAGCATTACCCGCTTTAGGCAAGTTTCCAATACCGTCAATGGCATCGCCAATTACATTAAATAACCTTCCGTAGATATCGTCTCCAACAGGCATTTGAATAGGTGCTCCTGTTGATAGGACTTCCACACCTCTGCTTAAACCGTCGGTGGAATCCATAGAAATGGTTCGCACAGTGTTTTCACCTACATGTGATTGCACTTCAAGGATTAGTTTACCGTTTTTGGTATCAATTTCAAGAGAATCATAAATTCTTGGCAATTCAGAACCGCTGTTAAATACAACATCCACAACCGGACCAATGATTTGAGCAACTTTACCTGTAACTTTTGACATAGTTAACTATTTATTATTTAGCAAATTATATTATCTAAAACCCTTTTTAATTTGTACAGAAAAAAGGATATTTTTTTCACGGCGCAAAGATAGTTTTTTTAATTGAAAAATATAATAGTGTTTTTGTGATTTTTTGACTCTGAAAAAATTAAGGAAAACCATTTAGAAATAGGAAATAATCCTTCAAATTTGAAAAGTATCCATATCCTCTAAAAACTTTAACTTATTTCTAGTTTCTTCTAGGTGTGATTTTTTAATGCAAACAATAGTTATTCCTTCTTTTTCATTTAAATCCTGAGATACTTTTTTGCCTAAAGCATCATAAACGGCCGAATGTCCAACATATTTATACCCATTTCCGTCGGTACCTACACGGTTTACTCCCACACAGTACGCCATGTTTTCAATAGCTCTTGCTTGCAATAAAGTATCCCAAGCGGCTATGCGCATTTCAGGCCAGTTGGCTACATAAATTAATATGTCGTAGTTTTCTTTATTACGTGCCCAAACCGGAAAGCGCAAGTCATAACAAATCAAAGGGCATATTTTCCAACCTTGAAAATCAATGATTGGTTTTGTTTTTCCGGCAGTGTAAACTTCGTTTTCTGTAGCAAGTGTAAAGAGGTGTTTTTTGTCGTACGTAGTTATTTTACCGGAAGGATAGACAAATAATAACCGGTTATAAAACTTTCCGTTTTCTTCAATAATAATACTTCCTGTTATAGCTGCTTGTTTTTTTTGAGCTAATTGTAACATCCAAGAGGTCGTTTCACCCTGAAAGGTTTCGGCTAAGGGTTTTGCATTCATCGTGAAACCGGTTGTAAACATTTCCGGCAAAATAAAAACGGCAACATCTTCTGAAATTGCAAGTATTTTTTTTGAAAAATAGCTTCGATTAGCAACGGCATTTTCCCAAACTAATGGTGCCTGAATAAGGGCGATGTTTAAAAACTCTTTCATAGTTTGCTAAGTATTTCTGTGGCTTTTTTTAGAGTTTCTTCAGTTTTTGCAAAACAAAATCGAAGCATTTTAGGATTCTGTCTAGAAGAATAGAAAACAGAAGTAGGAATAGATGCAACTTTCTTTTCTATGGTAAGTCGTTTGGCAAATTCCACATCTCCTTCATCTGTAATTTTTTTATAAGACAACAATTGAAAGTAAGATCCTGAAGCAGGGATAAACTCCCATCGAGAATTTTTAATCCCTTCTAAAAACAAATCTCTTTTTAGCTGATAAAAGGCTGCTAATCCTAAATAATTTTTTTCATTATCCAGATAAATAGCTAAAGCATGTTGCATGGGATGGTTCACGCAAAACACATTAAATTGGTGCACTTTTTGAAATTCTGCCATCAATTGCTTTGGAGCTACACAATAACCAACTTTCCATCCGGTGTTATGAAATGTTTTTCCAAAGGATGCTGTAATAAATGAACGCATGGCAAGTTCTGGAAATCGAGCCACACTTTGGTGTTGTTTTCCGTCAAAAATAATGTGTTCATAGACTTCATCGCTCAAAATAAGGATGTTTGTGTCTCTCACTAGTTTTTGTAACGCAATCATATCTGCTTCCGAAAGAACTGTTCCACTTGGGTTATGCGGACTATTGATAATAATCATTTTTGTTTTAGAAGTTGTTTTTTGTTGCACTTCGTTCCAGTCAATATGATAATCCGGAGTTTTCAAGGAAATAGGTTTAGGAATTCCTCCGTTCAATATAATAGCAGGTTCATAACAATCATATGCCGGATTGAAGAGAATTACCTCGTCATTTTTTTCAATAAAAGCTGAAATTATGGTAAAAATTGCCTGAGTGGCTCCGGCAGTTATTGTAATATCCGTTTCCGGATGATAAGAACTTCCGTAAAGAGAATTTATTTTTTCACAAACTTTTTTACGCAAGGAAAGCACTCCCGCCATTGGGGCATATTGATTATAGCCGGCATTCATAGCTTTAGAAACTAAGTTTATTAATTTTTTATCGCTTTGAAATTCCGGAAAACCTTGTGATAAATTAATGGCGTTTTGTTCTATTGCCAGTTTACTCATTATTGTAAAAATGCTATTTTTTACTTGAGGTAGTTTGGAGGGGAATAAAATTTGCTTCATAGGTTAAAAATACAAAATTTTTAAGAGAAGCTGTCAGTTAATGAAAATACTCCACGCTAGGTTTTGTTAATTTTTTAGAAATCTGTACATTCTGCTGGATTTTAAACATTGGTTTTTAGCAAGCATAATTTATTGTAAAAAGAGCAATAAGCTCTTTACCCAAATAAAAAACTTACTACTTCTTCAATTTTGGCTACTTTTTGGATGGAAATTGCCGTATTAAGCTTCGGAAATTTACAGTATTTTGAAACCATAATGGTGGTAAAACCAAGTTTTTCAGCTTCTAAAATGCGCTGTTCTATTCTTGCTACAGGGCGAATTTCGCCTGCAAGACCGACTTCTGCAGCAAAACAAATATCTTTAGGCAAGGCTATATCTTCATTGCTGGATAAAATGGCGGCAACTACGGCAAGGTCTATAGCTGGGTCATCTACTGTGATGCCTCCGGTAATATTCAAAAAAACATCTTTAGCACCAAGTCTAAATCCGGCTCTTTTTTCTAAAACCGCCAAAATCATATTCAGTCGTTTGGCGTTATAGCCGGTGGTAGTGCGTTGTGGTGTGCCATAAACCGCAGTACTAACTAGCGCCTGCACTTCTATCAACAATGGGCGAATGCCCTCTAAAGTTGCAGCAATTGCATTACCGCTGAGGTCTTCTTCATGTTTAGAAATTAAAATTTCACTTGGGTTGGATACTTCTCGCAAGCCACTTCCCTGCATTTCATAGATGCCTATTTCGTTTGTAGAACCAAATCTATTTTTATGTGCTCGTAAAATTCTATATACGTGATTTCTATCTCCTTCAAATTGTAAAACGGTATCTACCATATGCTCTAAAATTTTTGGCCCGGCAATGTTTCCGTCTTTCGTTATATGTCCAATCAACAAAACCGGAGTTGCTGTTTCTTTGGCAAATTTTATGAGTTCGGTAGTACATTCTTTTATTTGCGAAATGCTTCCGGCGCTGCTTTCTATATAATCGGTATGTAGCGTTTGAATGGAATCGATAACCACAATATCGGGTTCTAATTCTTCAATTTGTCGAAATATATTTTGGGTTTTGGTTTCTGTTAAGATATAACAATTTTGACTGTTTTTGTGAATTCGTTCGGCACGCATTTTTATTTGTTTTTGACTTTCCTCGCCGGAAACGTAAAGTGTTTTATAAGGTAGTTGTAATGAAATTTGAAGTAATAAGGTAGATTTTCCTATGCCGGGCTCTCCGCCTAGAAGTATTAAGGATCCGGGTACGATTCCGCCTCCTAGAACACGATTAAATTCGTGGTTTTGGGTGTTTAATCGTGCTTCGGTAGAGGTGTCAATTTCATTGATTTTTAGTGGTGTTGCTGCTTTTGTGCTTTTGTTATTTGTGGTTTTCCAACTTACTTTTTCGGCTTTTTCAATGACCTCCTCTGTTATGGTGTTCCACTCTTTGCAAGCGGTACATTGCCCTTGCCATTTGGCAAATTGAGTGCCACAGTTTTGGCAGAAAAAGGCGGTTTTTGTTTTACTCATTAGTATCCAAAATCGGCTTTAATTTTATCTGCACGATCCATCATTAAATCAATGGTTATAAACCCTACTTCTTCTAGTTGGTATGCGCCTTGAAAGGTTCGCATGGCTTTTTTTGGTTCACCAGTTTCTTCATAAAACCGTCCAAGATAATAATCGCCTAAAACGGTTGATGGATGTTCTTTTTTTGCGAGTTTAGCAACACTTTCTAAAGAAGTCCATTCTTTTTTCTTTTCGGCAGCAGTGGCTATGGCAATGATGTCATTTTCACGAACGATACTTTTGAATCCGAAAAGATTTTGAATGGTACTGTATTTATTTGTTAAATAATCAAAAACAGGGGTGTTTAATTTTAGGATAACCTCCGTATAATCTTTTTTACTTATGGGTCTATAAATGGAAAATATTTCCTCTAAAGCATCTGGGATTGCTTTACCCACTAAGGAATAATGGGATGCGCCATCAAAATCTTTAAAAGAGTAATGAATATTTTCTTTGGAATTTTTTTTAAGGCCTTCGTTTAGTTGTAGGGTTACATCCCTAATGGGTTTTAAATCGTTAGTGGCGGTTGCCAAATAGTAGAAAACCTTGGTGGATAATTGGTTTAGTCTGGCAGGTATTTTTTCCTCCATGGTAGGTGCTAAATCAGGGCTTAAACATAAATAGCCATTAAAAAGGGGTGGGTCCTTAAAAAGATAATAATTGATAAAGTTTGCAGTAAACTCATGACCAACTGCTAAAATAAATTTAGCAGTTCTATACTTTCCGTCTAGATATGGAATTAATTCAAGCCCAATAAATTCAAAAAATTGCGCCCCTTTTTCGGCAGGAAAAAAAGAGGTATTGTCATAACTACAATCTAAATCTCTTGTTCCACCTTGCATAATTCCTACCACGATGGCTTCAGGCATTTCTTCCCAATAGGAATAATAATCGACATTGCCTGCAACGGGTTCAAAAAGATAGTCGGCATCTAAAACTAATATGATGGGATATACCTTGCTTTTATTAGCATCGTAATTTCTAGGCAATTGAATTTTTAATTTTCTGGATTCGCCAAGTTTTGTAGAATTAAAATCTTCATAGAGCACTTGTGAAGAAAGACTCGAGTATATAAAAAGGAAAAACAAAAAGAGGATATTTTTTAATAACATAAGAAAACCATTTCAAATTGGAAGTGGAAAGATATAACTTATTTCGCTTTATTTAAAACGGGAAGCAAAAGAAAAGACAGCCCCCCCAAAAGAATCATCATGGCCGTTTGTGAGGTCCACATAATCCAACCAAATGCAGTGCCTGCGGTTTCGGGAATTCCAAAAAGCACCAATATACCTGCAATAAAAAATGGATATGATCCAAAACCACCATTTGTAAAGGCAATGGTAATACTCCCTACTACAAAAGAAGTGATGATTGCCCCTAGAGAAATAGTTGAAGTTTCTTCTAAAGCAAAAACCACTACATAAAACATGAGCAAATACATTATCCAAATAAATAAGGTATGGAAAATAAATGCGCCTTTTTGTTTCATTTTAAAAATACTAAGGACACCTTCTTTAAGCCCAAAAAGAAAAATGTTTATTTTTTTACTAATGCTTGAATTGGATTTTTTTAGGTAAAAAAGTATGATGCCGGCTAAACCTATTAAAAGAGCTAGTCCAAGGTAAAGTTTAGAAGGGTTTACTTTTTGAATTAAAAAGTCGGTTAACAAAGTAAATTGCAAGCTAAGAGTGATGGTAATAAGAGCTAAAAGAATAACGAAATCTGCAATACGTTCAGAAATAATGGTGCCAAAAGCTTTGTCAAACGGCACATTTTCATATTTATTAATCACTAAAGCGCGAGTTATCTCACCACTTCTTGGTATAAATAAATTCATTAAATAGGTGGAGTAAACCGCCATTACGTTATTTTTAAATTTTGGTTTATAGCCAAGAGGAGCAAGCATAAAATTCCATCGGTAGGCACGGGAGAGGTTACTTAAGATGCCAAAAAAAACAGAAAGAGCTACATAGCTATATTTTGCATCTTTAAAATAGGTTTTTATTTCCTGAAGTTGCTCCGAGGTAAATTTGTCATAAGAATACCAAATTAAAAAAACACCTAGAAAAAGCGGAAGCGTAATTTTTAAAAATTGGATGGATTTTTTTTTCAATTTATTTGAGAAGGTTTGTTTCTTCATCTGGGAAAATGAGAGCTGGCTTAAAGGTTTTTGCTTTCTCGATTTCCATCATGCCATAAGTAATCAAAATTAATACGTCACCTACAGCTACTTTTCTGGCTGCGGCACCATTTAGGGTAAGTTCTCCACTGTTTCTCGGTCCGGGAATAGCGTAGGTTTCAATGCGTTCGCCATTGTTGTTGTTTACAATTTGAACTTTTTCGCCTTGAATAATATTAGCCGCGTCCATCAAATCTTCGTCAATAGTTATACTACCTACATAATTTAGGTCGGCTCCGGTAACTTTTACGCGGTGAATTTTAGATTTTACAACGTGTACAAACATGGTGCAAAGATAATTAATTTAAAGCGATATTATCAATGAGTCTTACCTCTCCAACAAAAACTGCAATAAAGGCGCGATATTTTTTATTTTTTTCAATGTTTACAATGGGTTTCAGTGTGTTTTCATCAGCAATTTCAAAATATTCTAAGGTTACTATTTTACTTTTTTTAAGCTCTTTTTCTACCCATTGCGTCAACTCCTTGGCATTTTTTGTGCCAAAATCATTTTTTACCGTAGAAAGTAATTTAAATAATATGGCAGCTTCTTGTAATTGTTCATCCCTTAGTCGTTTGTTTCTTGAACTCATTGCAAGACCTGAAGGCTCTCTAAAAATAGGGCACCCTATAATATTAACAGGCAATTTTTCTAAGGCAGCAAGTTTTTTTACAATTTGAAGCTGTTGAAAATCTTTCTCACCAAAATAGGCATTGGTGGGTTGTAAGAGGTCAAAAAAGGATTTTAAAACAGTGCCAACACCGTCAAAATGTCCGGTTCTAAATTTACCTTCCATTTCGTTCTCGATGCCGCCAAAGTCAAAATGTTTGGATGTTATGCCATTGGGGTAAATATCTTTTAGTTGTGGTAAATACACCAAAATTTTTTTTTCAAAATTAGAGAGTAAAATCAAATCGGCTTCAACTATTCTGGGATATTTTTCAAAATCTAGGGAATTATCAAACTGTGTAGGATTAACAAAAATAGTAACTATTACATCGTCATTTTCTTTATGCGCTTGCTGGATTAGAGAGAGATGTCCTTGGTGTAAAGCACCCATGGTTGGTACAAACCCAAGCGTATGCCCTTGTTCTTTTTTTTGAGATAAAATAGGTTTTAAATCTTGAATATTATTAAAAACTTGCATTCTAGAAGTTTAATTTAGGGTGCAAACTTAATATATTACTGTCAATCTGCATAAATTTTCGTAATTTTGCGTGTTTTTAAAAGCCTAATAAAAATAAAGTTACATTTATGAAAGATAAAAGAGTCTTGTACGTGTCCTCAGAAGTAATTCCATACTTGCCGGAGACCGAGATTTCTTCCATGTCGTTTGAAGCACCCAGAGCGGTAAATAGTAAGGAAGGTCAAATTAGAATTTTTATGCCTCGTTATGGAAATATTAATGAAAGAAGGCATCAACTGCATGAAGTGATTCGCCTTTCTGGAATGAATTTAGTAATTAACGATTTGGACATGCCACTAATAATAAAAGTTGCTTCCATCCCTAAAGAAAGAATGCAAGTTTATTTTATAGAGAATGATGATTACTTCAAAAGAAAAGCAACCTATGCAGACGAAGAAGGTGTTTTATATGAAGACAATGACGAGCGCGCTATCTTTTTTGCAAAAGGCGTTATTGAAACCGTAAAAAAACTAAACTGGTCGCCAGACATCATCCACGTTCACGGATGGCTTGCATCCTTTTTACCTTTATATCTTAGAAATTATTACGGCAACGAACCGCTTTTTGAAAACAGTAAAATAGTTACTTCTATATACAATCAGGGCTTTGAAGGAACGTTAGACAAAGAAGTAATTCATAAAATAGCTTTTGATGGTATTGAAGAAAATGATATTTCTGAATTAGAAGACCCTACGTATTGTAATCTAATGAAAATTGCTATTAAAAATTCAGACGCAATTATTGTTGGTTCCGAAGAAATTCCGGAAGAACTTGTTTCCTATCTTAAAAATATAAATAAGCCTGTGTTAAAGTTTCATAATAAAGAAGAATTTTCAGAAGCTTATATAGATTTTTACACCTCAAAAGTATTAGTTTAAATTCCATATATTATATTTTTAAATGAAAATAGCAACATCTTTTTTTAAATACATAGCTATTGCCGCATTTGCGGTATTTGTTTCTTCCTGCGAAGAAGACTTTAATTCGGTGGGAAGCGATATTATAGGCGATCCAAATTTTAATTTTGATCTTTATGACACATCAGAAATTATAACCTATAGTCGAAGAATAAATCCGGTTCAAACCACGAATTTGCCAGTTTACCAACTTGGGGTGTATAATGACCCTGTTTATGGACTTACGCAAGCTAGTGTACTAGCACAAGTTACTTTAGATCAGGTAAATCCTTCTTTTGGAGAAAATCCCGAAATAGAATCTGTAATTTTGAATATTCCATATTTTAGTAAATCCACAGGTACAGGGGAGGATATCACCTATACATTAGATTCTATTTTCGGTAATACACCTATAAAACTTTCCGTATATGAATCTAATTTTTTTCTGCGTGATTTAGATCCGGATTCTGGTTTTGAAGACCCACAAAAATACTATTCAAATCAAGGGCCTTTGTTTCAATCTTTCTTAGGAGAGTTACTTTATGAAAACCTTTCTTTTACTCCAAGCAATGCGCAAGTGGTAGTAAATCCTGGAGAAGATACTGAGGAAAAATTAGCACCAAGATTGCGAGTGGAACTTCCAATTGCCTTTTTTGAACAAAAAATTCTTAGCCAAGAAGGGACGGATGTTTTGCTGAACAACAGTAATTTTAAAAATCATTTCAGAGGTATTTATTTTATAGCTGAAGCATTAAGTGCACAAGGAAATTTAATACTTTTTGATGTTAACCAAGCTAAAATAGAAATTAACTATACCAAAGACAATGACAATCCTACAGGAGAAGTTACAGACCCTAGAATAAATGCCACTTTAGGATTATCGTTTAACGGAATTAAAGTAAATACCTTTATTGATAACTTTCCATCAGATATTGAACAAACACTAAATAATCCAAATACCACAGGCGAGCAAAATATATATTTAAAAGGAGGAGCAGGAGCGTTTTCAGTAATTGAATTGTTTGGACCGGATACAGATGGTAACGGCGTAGCAGACGAATTAGAAGTGTTGCGAAGTAAAAAATGGCTGATAAATGAGGCACATTTAATCGTTCAAGTGAATCAGGATATTATGCAAGGAGGAAGTACGGAACCAGAAAGACTTTTCATTTTCGATTTAGACAATAACAGGGTTTTAGCCGACTATACTCTTGATAATTTAACCCCGGCATCAGATCCTTTAAATTTTAAAACCAATCATTCCGGAAGGTTAATAAGAGATGCAAGTGGCAATGGAACAAGTTATAAAATTAAACTTACTAACCATATTAGCCACTTAATTAATAGAGATTCAACAAACGTTCGATTAGGACTTACATTAACTCAAAACATCAATTTAATAACCACACAGGAACTTCAAAACATAACGCCTCCCGGAATAGATAAAATACCTACAGGCAGTATTATTTCACCGGAAGGAACAGTGCTTAATGGATCGCAAGCAATAAATCCGGAAAAGAGAATTAAATTGAATATATACTATACAGAAATAAACAATTAGATTTTAAATGTATGTGCGGAATAGTTGGATACATAGGATATAGAGAGGCTTACCCCATAGTATTAAAAGGGCTTAAGCGATTGGAATACAGAGGCTATGACAGTGCAGGTGTTGCCATTTATGATGGAAAAAACATTCAATTAAGCAAAACAAAGGGAAAAGTAGTCGATTTAGAAAATAAGATAAACCAAAAGCAAGCCCCCAAAGGTACTTTAGGCATTGGCCACACAAGATGGGCAACGCACGGAATTCCTAATGATATAAATTCACACCCACATTACTCTAATTCTGGCGACTTAGTAATTATTCACAACGGAATTATAGAAAATTACACTTCTATTAAAAAAGAACTTGTAAAAAGAGGCTATGTTTTTCATTCTGATACCGATACTGAAGTATTAGTAAACCTTATTGAAGATGTTATTAAAAATGAAAATGTAAAACTAGGAAAAGCAGTTCAAATAGCATTAAACCAAGTTGTTGGCGCTTATGCTATTGTTGTGTTTGACAAGAAAAAGCCGGACGAAATCGTAGTTGCTAAGTTAGGAAGCCCTCTTGCTATTGGAATTGGCGAGGGCGAATTTTTTGTTGCAAGTGATGCATCTCCATTTATTGAATACACCACCAATGCCATCTACCTTAAAGATGAAGAAATGGCCATTATCCGCAGACAAAAAGGAGTAAAAGTTAGAAAAATAAAAGATGATTCTATCGTTGTCCCCTATATACAAGAGCTGAAATTAAATCTTGAGCAAATTGAAAAAGGAGGTTTTGACCACTTTATGCTTAAGGAAATTTATGAACAACCCAATGTTATAAAAGACACTTACAGAGGAAGATTACTTGCTAATGAAGGTATTATTAGGCTTGGGGGCTTAGAAGATTACATACAAAAATTCTTAAATGCCGATAGAATTATCATTGTAGCCTGTGGTACATCTTGGCATGCCGGACTTGTGGCGGAATATATTTTTGAAGACCTAGCAAGAATTCCTGTAGAAGTAGAATATGCCTCAGAATTTAGATATAGAAACCCGGTTATTACCGAAAAAGATGTCGTCTTGGCTATTTCCCAAAGTGGAGAAACGGCAGATACATTGGCGGCAATAAAACTAGCTAAATCAAAAGGTGCATTCGTTTATGGCATTTGTAATGTAGTGGGCTCTACCATTTCAAGAGAAACAGATAGCGGTACTTATACTCATGCAGGGCCAGAAATAGGCGTTGCTTCAACCAAAGCCTTTACTACACAAATTACCGTTTTAACATTAATAGCATTAAAACTTGCAAATTTAAAAGGCACTATCTCCAGTAGAGATTATATGAATTATCTCAGAGAATTGGAAGTCATCCCTCAACGGATAGAGACTGCTCTAAAAGCAAATGAGCATATTAAAGATGTTGCTAAAGTATTTAAAAATTCTAAAAATTTTCTATATTTAGGAAGAGGATATAACTTTCCCGTAGCTTTAGAAGGCGCTTTAAAATTAAAAGAAATTTCCTATATCCACGCTGAGGGATATCCAGCAGCCGAAATGAAACACGGCCCTATTGCATTAATTGATGAACAAATGCCTGTAGTAGTAATTGCTGTAAATAGCAATCATTATGACAAAGTAGTAAGTAATATTCAAGAAATTAAATCCAGAAAAGGCATTATCATTGCTGTTGTTACTCAAGGAGATACTACGGTTAAAGCAATGGCAGATTACATCATTGAAGTGCCTTACACCTCAGAAAGTTTAACACCATTAGTAACTACAATACCGCTTCAACTGTTGGCCTATCATATTGCAGTAATGCTAAATCGTAATGTAGACCAGCCTAGAAACCTAGCAAAATCAGTTACTGTAGAGTAAAAAATTACCTTAAAAAATTTTATTATATCTCATTAAAATTAGTTACATTGTATTCGCTAATTTATAAACATAAGATATGAAAACATTTTTCCCCATTTTACTTTTTTTATTCTGTTTTTCTTCCTATTCTCAAACCACAATTACTGGGAATGTTTTAGACAACAGCGGTTTGCCAATTTTAGGGGCAAACATTATTGTAACAGGAACTTCTGAGGGCACGGTTTCCGATTTTGATGGTAACTTTAGGTTAACCGTTTCTGTTCTACCACCATTTACTATTTCTGTTTCTAGTGTCGGTTATGAATCACAATCATACCAAATTACTTCCAACAATCAAGTTGTAAATTCAGTACTGAATGAAGGAACTTCACTAGATGAAATCATCGTTTCTGCATCTAGAACGCCGGAAAGATTATTTGAATCTCCGGTAACTGTGGAACGATTTGGTATTAAGGAAGTTAAAAATACCGCATCTGCAACCTTTTATGGCGGTCTTGAAAACCTAAAGGGAGTAGATGTCAATGTGAATAGCTTAACCTTTCAAGCAGTTAACACTAGAGGTTTTGCCACTTTTGCAAACACACGTTTTGTGCAGCTCGTTGACGGAATGGACAATTCATCGCCTGCACTGAACTTTGTTTTAGGAAACCTACTAGGAATGACCGAGCTGGATGTACACAGTATTGAATTACTTCCAGGAGCATCCTCAGCACTTTATGGAGCAAATGCCTTTAACGGAATTCTATTTATGACCAGTAAAAATCCTTTTGACTTTGAAGGAATCAGTACTTATTATAAACAAGGGATTACTTCTCAAGAAGCTGCCGGAGACAATAGTTTCTTTGATTTTGGAGTGCGAGTAGCACATAAATTCTCCGAAAAATTTGCGGCAAAAGCAAACTTTTCTTATTTAAAAGGAACAGATTGGTATGCAGTTAATGAAGAAGATGTATTAGCACCGGGGAGAGATAGATCCCATCCAAATTATGATGGATTAAATGTGTATGGTGATGAGGTGTTTACTAACATTAAAGGCGTTGGACAAGCATTGGCAGATGCAGGTCTTATACCCGGAGGCGCCGTAAATTTATTGCCAAGCGAAAACGTAAGCAGAACAGGCTATAACGAAAGAGACCTGACTAATTATAATGCAGAAAGCGTAAAATTTGATGCGGCACTTCATTACCGTCCTTTTGCTAATGATTTTGAAATTAGTTACCTCGGAAAAATTGGTGTTGGCTCCACCATTTATCAAGGAGCGAATAGATATTCTATTAAAAACTTTTTCTTACAACAACACAAATTAGAAATTAAAAATGATAACTTCTTTTTAAGAGGATATATTACTGATGAAAGTGCCGGAGATTCCTACGACACAAGATTTACTGCCATAAATATTAACCGAGCTTGGAAACCGGATGCAACCTGGTTTGGTCAATATGCAGGCGCTTTTATTCAAGGAACATTAGGCGGATTAACTCCAGAGCAAGCACATGCACTAGGAAGACAAACTGCAGATACCGGAAGATTTGAGCCGGGGACAGAAGCATTCAATAACGCCCTTACAAGTGTAACCACAAATCCCGATCTTGCTGCTGGTTCACAGTTTAAAGATGCTTCTCAATTAAGACATGCCGATGCCAATTACAATTTTACGCATATAACTTCCGATATCGCTGAAATTCAGGTGGGAGGTTCTTTTAGAGAATACAAATTAAATTCCTTTGGAACTATTTACACCGATTTTGACGGCCCTATTTACTACAATGAATACGGAGCCTATTTGCAAATTCAAAAAAAATTAATGGACGACAGAATAAAACTTACAGGTTCTGTTCGTTATGACGAATCAGAACTTTTTGACGGAAGTTTTTCTCCTAGATTTTCAGCCACCTATACTGCCGGTGAGCAAAGAAATCACAACATTCGTGCTTCCGTACAAACAGGTTTTAGAAATCCATCCACACAAGATTTGTTTATTGGGCTAGATGTCGGTAGAGCAATTTTAGTGGGATCAGCCGAAGCAAACCTAGACCGTTATGTTAGAACATTCCCAATAAGTGGTGCAGGTGCTACAGCAACAGGAAGTGCAACAGCTACAGTTTCCGGAAGAGATGCTTATGAAAATTCCTTTACATTTAGTTCCGTTCAAAATGGCACTCCAGAAGCATCAGATGTAGGTATAGTTCAACCAGAACAAGTAACAGCAGTTGAAATGGGTTATCGCGCACGTCTCGGAAAAGTAATAGTAGATTTAAATGGATATTATAATATTTATGATAAATTTATTTCAAACGAAATCACTCTCGTTCCTTTATACGGTGAGGTTGGAGATAATTCCTTATCCTTACTTGCACTACAACAGGGCGATGTTAAAGCATTCCAAACCTATACAAACTCTGATGCTGATGTAAAATCCTATGGCGCTTCTATTGGTTTAGGCACAAAAATTCTTGGAAATTTTGATTTGGATGGTAACTATACATTTGCAGACGAAGATTTTGATCAAGCCTCATCGCCAGATTTCAGAACCAGCTTTAATACACCAAAACACAAAGTAAAAGTTTCTTTTGGAAATACAGAATTAATCAAAAACCTAGGTTTTAACATCAATTATAGATGGAGTGATTCCTTTGTATGGCAAGCAACATTTGCTGATGGAAAAGTGCCGGCTTATTCGGTTGTAGATGCTCAAATAAACTACACCATACCGTTAATCAAATCAACTCTCAAAGTGGGTGCGGCAAATATTGGAAATAATGAATACTTTACTGCATTTGGGACAGGCCTAATAGGTTCTCAGTATTATGTTTCACTAACTATAAATAATTTATAATTCTTGGATACAAGTAGTATAAATTAAAAAAAACGAAAAATAAATTTAAAAACACTCTCATGAATATAAAAAAATATAAATGGCTACTACTTCTTTTAGGAGGTTTGTTTGTAGCTTGTAATTCAGATGATGATAATACTGTTCCAGACGAAGAGTTGATTGTTGTAACTTCCGGCTCAGCAGATTTTTCTAAATACGTTTCCTTAGGAAATTCTTTAACAGCGGGATATACCGATGGAGCACTTTTTATTGCAGGCCAACAAAATTCATTTCCAAATACTTTAGCAACACAATTTGCTTTAGCAGGTGGAGGAGAATTTAAACAACCTCTTATGGCAGATAATGTAGGAGGTGTTTTATTAGCCGGAAATGTAATTTTGCCCAATAGATTGTTCTTTAATGGTGCCGGACCGGAAAGATTACCCGGACTGCCATCCACAGATATTACTTCACCGCTATCCGGTTCTTTTAATAATATGGGAGTACCCGGCGCAAAAAGTTTTCATTTATTAGCACCTGGATATGGTAACATAGCCGGTGTTCCTACGGGTCAAGCAAATCCGTATTTTGTAAGATTTGCCAGCAGCGCCAGTGCCTCGGTAATTGGCGATGCAGTAGCACAACAACCTACTTTCTTCTCTTTGTGGATAGGAAATAATGATGTTTTATCTTACGCAACAAGTGGTGGAGCCGGAGTTAATCAATCCGGTAATCTTGACCCTTCTACCTATGGTGGAAATGACATTACTGATCCAAATGTATTTGCTTCTGTTTATTCCAATTTAGCAGATGCTCTAACAGCAGGTGGCGCTAAAGGTGTGGTGGCTAATATTCCTAACGTTATCACGATTCCTTATTTTAATACGGTGCCATACAATCCAGTACCATTAGATGGGCCAACAGCAGGAGCCGTAAATCAAGCGTATGCTGCCTACAATGGTGGATTATTGCAGGCGGAAGCTTTGCAATTTATAAGTAGTGCTGAAAGAGCTGAAAGAACCATTAATTTTGCTGCAGGACAAAATTCTGTAGTCTTAATAGATGAGTATCTAACAGATCTAAATGCTTTAGGATTACCTTCTTTAAGACAATCAAAAGCAGAGGACTTGTTGGTTTTACCTGGAGCATCTTTTATAGGTACCGTGGTAAATAATAACCCACAACTTATTAATGGTGTTACAGTGCCATTAGACGATCAATGGGTTTTAGTACCACAAGAACAACAAGAAGTTATCAACGCAACAACTTCATTTAATGCTACTATCCAAGCTATTGCACAACAAAAAGGTTTAGCATTTGTAGATGTAAATGCTATTTTAAACGAGGCGGCTTCTACAGGAATAATTTTTGATGAATTTACTATGAATGCGAGTTTGGTTTTTGGTGGTACATTTTCTTTAGATGGTGTTCATCCCACAGCCAGAGGTTATGCATTTATTGCAAACAAATTTATGGAGGCCATTAATACTACTTATGGTTCAACTTTACCTCCTGTGAAAGCTAGAGACTTTATTACCTTATATCCATTTGCTCTTTAAAAATAGAAATCTTATAGGTCAAAGCCCATCTCTTTATTGATTTGGGCTTTTTTGTTTTTTGATGAAAAGGGGTTTAAATGTAAAGAAATCTAGTCTAAAATAAACGTTTCATTTAAGGTCCAGTTTGCCCTTATATCAAGTAGTTTTGGATAATAAATAATCGTTTCCGGTTGGATGCGATTTAAAAAATCACCTGTATCCCATTTACCATTTGAATTAGTGTCCTCCACAATACGGATAAAGTATTTTCCCGGCGTTATATTGGCAAACTCAAAAGTGCTTTTTTCTGAGGAATGCAATTCTTTTTGTACTTCGCCTTTTTCATTTACCAGCTGAACGATAATAGGAAATGAAGAAATATTGTTTAAATTTAACGTTAAGAAACCATAATCTGATAGTGTTCGGGTACTTACTTTATACTCAAGGGTGTCATTTGTCGTTCCAAAAAAATCTGTGATAGCTTCAGGAAATAATGTAATGGCATAGTTTTGGCGCTCTACTTTTTCAAAACTTAGTTGCAAAATATTAAAATAGGAATCTAAACTTGCTTCAAAAACCACGACAACAGAATCTTTGTCCATTACACGAATGTTGTCTTTGTTATAGGAAATCATAGGGAAGTTAGAAGAAATTTCAAATGGCTCGTCAAACGCTAGAATGCCAGCTTTTATGGGACTGAATTTTAAACTGTCTAAAAGCACATCCCGCAATCTAACCTGAATGGTATCTATAAATACCCTATTACTAATCTTAAAAGTTACAGAATCCAATTCCATTTTAGGTTGAAACCAATAGTTAAGCGTGTCTTTTTTTTGTTCTTTTGTGAGGTGATGCCTAAAACCCTCGGGAGTTGATGTCAGCATTTCAATTTCTAAAGAGGCAGCATCGCCTTCATACCCAAAACTAATTTGATTGGTGTTTAAAGCATTTGGCCTGCTAAGGGCATACACCGGTATTTCTTTAAACAAATTTAATACATAGCTTGTATCAGTAGGTATGGTGATAAAATTTTCAACAAAACCAATTTTATCTGTTTTTGGTTGAAAGGTATAATTGCTGTTGTTGTCTTTTAGTGCTATTAGTAAATATGTTCCTTCTTTTACATTTTCTATTTGAAAGGAATCTGGATTATTTTGAGTACTTGCTACATAAATAGGCTTCTGAGTAAAGATAATGGAATCTTTAAATTCGGTATCCACTTCATAAAGCATTACCGAAACATTTTCTTCCGGTTTAAGTAATTCAGCGTCTGTAATGGTTCCAATTACCTTTAAACTATCTATGTAACTTCCGGTAGAAAACACATATTTATAAAATTCATAAGGGTTTTCTTCATTATTATCTACAATGCTATTTCCAAAATTTATAGAATAGGTAGTGTTTTCTCTTAGCGTATCCTGAAATACAATTTTAATATATTTTGAAGTGCTTAATGGATAAAGCGTAGGTGGCGCATTTAAAGGAGGTGAAATAATTAAGTTTTTTTGAAGGTCTTTCAATTTGATATATTCATCAAAATAAATACGAATTTCATTACCCTTAAAATTAATGGTATAATTTTCAGGTACTGTTCTGATAATTACCGGAGCAATAGTATCTCTTAACCCTCCTTCAGGATTTCCGCGTTTGGCGCAATCGACAAAGGAAAAAGAAAGCAGTAAAAGAAAAATAAAATAGATAAAATTGCCTTTCATAGCACAAAGATGCAAAGATTTTTATTTAACGAAGCGTTGTTTTTACGGTTTTTTAAAATTCAAGGAATTTCTTTTTTTCTTATTTGGTAATCGCAATAGTGGCAAAACTTAGTTTTACACCTTTTATCTGCAGTAATTTTTTTGCACAAGCCTCTAAGGTTGCTCCGGTAGTGATAATATCATCCACTAAAAGAATGTGTTTGTTTTCAATTTTTGACGCATTTTGAACAGCGAAAACTTCTTCATTGGTAAAAATTCTGGAAATTCGTTCTTTGAAAACTTGGGAAGTTGTAGGAGTAATTTTTACTAACACATCATCAATATATGGTTTTTGAAGGGCAAGGGCAATTTTTTCGCCAAAGCCGGCCACTTGATTGTAGCCTCTTTGGCGCAGCTTTTTTTTATGTAAAGGAACGGGTATTATAGCGTCAATATCTTGGTATTCTTTGCATTCAGCTAATTCCTCACCTAGCCATTCGCCAAAAATTAAGCCAATTCTTTTTGCCTTTTTGTATTTAAGAGCATGAACAAATTTTTGAGTAATATTGTTTTTTTTGAAATAGAAAAGTGCCGTAGCATGCACCACTGGAATTCTTCCATAAAAAATATCTGACATTTCTGTGCTGCCATTTTTATGAAATCCTGCAATGGGTAAATTATGCCTGCAAATACTACATATTTCTTTTTCACCCTCAATAAGCTCTTTGTGGCAGCCTCTGCAAATATTTGGGAAAAATAAATTTAACATAATTTATTGAATATTTATCATTTTTTAAACACATTTACGAAAATCTAAAACTACATTTGATAATTATTTACAAGATACAATTTTAACACTAACTCCTTATAATATGGAAACAGAAAATAGTAATAACAAATTAAAATGGCTTATAGGCATTCTCGCAGTATTGCTAGTTGCACTAACAGTTTTTACAGTAAAACTTTACAACGATTCAAAAGAGAACGCTACAAATCTTGAACTCCAAAAAATGGATATTGAACAAGATTTAGAAGAACTTATTGCTAACTATAACATAGCCATTAGCGAAAACCAATCTAAAGATAAAGATTTGATTGCAGCCAGAGAACGCATTAGCCTACTCTTAGACTCTGTAAAAGACTCACAAGCAAATGTAGATTTAATAAGAAGATACCGTGTTGAAGTTGGCAAACTTAAAAATGAAAGAACTGTATTGTTTAGAAAAGCCGATAGTTTACAAATGCTAGCAAATAGATTAACCGTTGAAAGAGACAGCACAACGGTTGTTTTAGGAGAAACCATTAAAGTAGTCGATTCTATTTCATTGCAAAACCTTGCCCTTGAAAAAGTAGTGGCAAAAGGTTCTGCTCTTAAAGTTTCCGGTCTTAAAACCGAAGGTGTAATCGTTAGAAATAGTGGTAAAATTGTCAATACTGACAGGGCAAGCAGAGCAGATAGGATTAGAACCTGTTTTTCACTTAATGCAAATGAAATAGCTGAAAAAGGTGACAGATTGTTATTTGTACAAGTTATCAACCCTAAAAACAATGTGATAGGGGAAAAAGCAATGGTTAATTTTGAGGATAAAGTGCTTACCTATAGTGCAACTTCTAACGTGTTTTATGAAAATGAAGCTTTAGATGTTTGTGTATTAATAAACGCCTTAGAGGCAGATTTAATACCTGGAAATTATTCTATTAATGTTTTTGATGGCCCCCGATTAGTTGCCACATCTACCTTAAAGTTGAAATAAGAAAAATATATTTTAAAAATAAAATCTGCTACGTAAGTTTTCGTAGCAGATTTTTTTATTTTTGCCCTATGATAAATAAAGACGAACATTTTAAAAGAGTTGTTTCCCACGCAAAAGAATATGGATATATTTTTGGCTCTAGTGAAATTTATGACGGTTTGAGCGCAGTGTATGATTATGCACAAAATGGGGTAGAGTTAAAAAACAATATTCGCACCTATTGGTGGAAAAGCATGGTACAAATGCACCAAAACATTGTAGGTCTAGATGCCGCCATATTAATGCACCCTACAACCTGGAAGGCTTCCGGGCACGTTGATGCCTTTAACGACCCCTTAATAGATAATAAAGATTCCCAAAAAAGATATCGGGCGGACGTACTCATTGAAGATTTTGCAGAAAAACTGCATCAAAAAGCACAAAAAGAAATTGAAAAAGCAAGAACTCGTTTTGGTGAAAGTTTTGATGAAGCGCAGTTTGTAGTAACAAATGAAAGAGTAATTAAATACCAAACCCAACAAAAAGAAATCCTAGAACGTATGGCACGATCTTTAGAAAAAGAAGATTTAGCCGATGTAAAAGCACTTATAGAAGAATTAGAAATAGCCGACCCCGATACTGGTTCAAAAAACTGGACTGATGTTCGCCAATTTAATTTAATGTTTGGTACCAAACTAGGCGCTTCTGCTGAAAATGCTACAGATTTATACCTTCGTCCGGAAACAGCACAAGGCATCTTCGTTAATTTTTTAAATGTGCAAAAATCAGGTAGAATGAAAATTCCTTTCGGAATAGCACAAACAGGAAAAGCCTTTAGAAATGAAATTGTAGCTAGACAATTTATTTTTAGAATGCGCGAATTTGAACAAATGGAAATGCAATTTTTTGTACGCCCCGGCGAAGAACTTAAATGGTATGAACACTGGAAAGAAAAACGACTTAATTGGCATTTGTCTTTAGGCTTAGGAAAAGAAAATTACCGTTTTCATGACCATGAAAAATTAGCTCATTATGCAAATGCCGCTACCGATATTGAATTTGATTTCCCTTTTGGTTTTAAAGAATTGGAAGGCATTCATTCCCGCACCGATTTTGATTTAAAAGCGCACGAAAAATTCTCCGGAAAAAAATTACAATTTTTTGATCCGGAAATTAATGAAAATTACGTGCCTTATGTGGTGGAAACCTCCTTGGGGTTAGACCGTATGTTTTTAGCAGTATTCAGTAAAGCGCTTAAAGAAGAAGCGTTAGAAGACGGTAGTACCCGAATTGTACTACAATTACCTTCTATTTTAGCACCCACAAAAGCCGCTATTTTACCCTTGGTAAAAAAAGATGGTTTACCTGAAATAGCACAAAGAATAATAGACACGCTTAAATGGGATTTTAACGTCACATATGATGAAAAAGACGCCATAGGTAGAAGATACCGTAGACAGGACGCTGTAGGCACTCCATTTTGTATCACCGTTGATCACGATACCAAAGTAGATCATACCGTAACTATTCGTTATCGCGATTCCATGAAACAAGAACGTGTTCCGATTGATAAATTGTATGACATTATTCATCAAGAGGTGACCATAAAAAATTGGCTGACTTAATTTTAAAAATGCCGTTAAAATTGAAATTTAACGGCATTTTTATTTATAAGAAAAACAAAAACCGGAAATCTGTTTTTAATTGGCTTTGCGCATTTCCACAATTTCTATAGGATTTGCTTTTTCACATCGGTTCATCATTCTTAAAGGATGGTAGGTAAACCAAACCTGCATGCCGGAACTTTTATAGGTTTCTTCTAAGTTAATAGGGTCAAACAAATTATTTTCCCCATCAACTTTTAAGGTGTAAGGACAATCTCCTTTTACAGTAGAGGCTACAATGGTGGCTTTTTTAAAACCTGCCTCAAGCATTTTGGTTTCTGTAACAGTATCGGATTCATTTTTGGCTTCTATCACGGTTTTTTTACAAGTACACGAAAAAGTCAGAACCATGAAAAGGCCGGCTAACGTTTTATTAAGTATAGACATTACAATTTATTTTGCATAAAAATACAAATAGTTACGTAATAAAATAGGTATAAACAACTCTTTTGTTTTTTTTATTTCTATGGATAAATGGGGCGCATTTGTGGCTAAAAATAAGCTTTTAACTGAATACTTCCTGTATGAATCGTGGAAGAAGTTTCGCTCTTCCTTCCAAAATAAGAAAGATTGGCATCCAGATATTGCGTTATTTTTCGCTGAAATAACAAACTCCAAGTAAAATTTTTATCGGGTTGCAACCCTTCTAACATTTGAAAAGCTACAGGCGTAAAAGCATTTCCTGAAAAATCATTTGAAATAAAATTAAATTCTCCGTTAATCGAAAACTTTTCTGCATTATTGAAGGTAAACGAAGCGCCTAATGTTTGCTGATCTAACACATCTCTGTCTCCTAATAAATTTTCCTTATTTGTAAAGGCATAGAAAACAGAAAATTGTGCGTTTTCTGATACTAAATAGGAAATTTTTGGAGCAATGTCATAACTTTCAATGGTAAAGTTTCTGCTTTCAAAATTTTCAGAAGTAGTAGTGTTTTCTCCCAATTGTGTTTTAAAATTTGCCAACCAATTTGTTGCAAATTTGTGCGTAAAATTAAGCTGATGACGTAACAAGCTGCTTTTTTGTAAGCCCACCGAAAGTAAATTTTCAGCCTTTGAAGTAGTATAGGTGTAGCTGGTGGTGTAGCGTTGTTTGCCACGATTAAAAAACAAGACATTTCTAAAATTAAGATTTAATCCTAACTGGTTTTCTGTGTTGCTGACAAATGGGTTGATATCAAAATTATTGCCTTCTCTTCTGGTTTTTCGGTCAATTAAATAGGAAGTTTGATTATAAAATTTAGCAAGCAACTTCTTGCTCTTTTCATTTTCTGAAAAATATTGCGGTTGAAGTGTAACCGCCTGTCCAAATTTATTTTGATGGATTTTTACAAACACCTGATTGGGAAGCAGCACCCGTATAAAAATACCTTCATCTGCAAATTTTGCTATTTCAAATTCTTCCAGCTCTTGAATGCCGTTGCCATTATAGTCAATCCAAGTGTGGGTGCCCTGACCAGGCTCTACTTGTACAAAAGTGAATTCTTGTTGTGGCAATACACCGCTATTGGTTTCAAAAGTAGAATTCCATTGCACGCCACCATTAAAAAATCGTTGGTTGTACAATATGCGGCTGTTTAAGGATTGCTCGTCTTCGCGCTGACCAAACTCGTCTTTTAAGGTTCTGTAATTTGCAAAAACAGAAAGCTGTGTAGTTTCACTTTGCACCAATTGCGATTTCAAATAAAAGGTGTTTGAGCTACTCACCTTTTGCAATTGTGTATTTCTAAGGCTGTCATTTATCCTATTTCGGTAACCCACTTCTACAAAAACTTGGGTGCTGTCTCCTAGTCCGGTAAAAATTTCATAGGCTTTAAACCTTTGGCTAATTGGGGTTAGACTGTCATTTGCCACGAAGCGTTGTTTATTGTTCTCTCCTGCAGACTTAACTCCCACCCAATATTTTTCAAAACCATAAACCGAACGAGCATTCCATCGAAAGAAATCAGTGTTTACTTCCGTGCCGGAGTTGTTTAAGATACTTGCGTTTACATCGGTTTTTAGTTTACCTAATTGTATGCCAGAGTGCACCACGTGCCGAACGCCATGAAACCCTTCAGAAAAATTTAATTTTTGAAATTCGTAATTGGCAAAACCAAGTTTTGAGTCGGTTGCTTGTAATCCGGCAATCCAAAAACTTTGGTTACCCGCAGGATTGTTTAAACTCCAATCTCTATCAAATTCAGTAGCATATATGCGTTCCACCGTATGGAAGTTTTTATCTACATAATCAAAATTTAAGTAGGCATCCAATTGAAGTCCCTGCTCTTTTTGAAGTATTTTTTGTCGGGTATGAAGGCGTGTAGCAAATCCATTATTATCTTCATTGTCTAGGTTTGAAAATAAATTAAGGTCTTGTTTGCTTGCAGCAACTTCAAAACCGATGCTTGTTTTTTCAGAAGGACGATAAGCACCATTTACACCCGCTATCTGGATGGTTGTAGGGGCAAAAAGCTGAATTACAGGAGCATAATTACCTTGGGGAACTCCATCAATTGGAGCAATAAATTCAAAAATTCTGCTGATGGCTGCGTTATTTGTAATAAAATAATTACCTTGATTTTCGCCAACCAAACTAAAACGTACCTGAAACAATTCGTCTTCGGGATTGGTTGAAAAAACAAAAATTTCTTCGCCATTAAAAAGTTCTTTCCGGTATAAAATTTTATTTTCTGAAAAGGTATCCGGCACGGCTGATGGCGCAATCATTTGTGTTTTGTCATCACCTGCTTGCTGTAAAATAGTTACTTGTTCTTCAGAAAGGTTTTGTTGTAATGGTTGGTTTTTTGCATCGCTTTCTAAATAGCCATAAGCACCTAAATCTAATTTTTTGCTAGTGTAATTTCCGCCGCTATAACCAATAAAACGGGTATAGTTTCTATCGGAATATTGATATTCTACTAAAATTCGCATATCTGCTGTAATGGGATAGTTTGGGTTAAACTTGAGTTCGCCGGCGTTATAATCAATTACATAATCTTTGTTTTCTCCACGCTCCAATAGTAAGCCGTTTACAAACACCCGTTCACTTCCGGAAATGATAAGAATAAACAATTCGCCATTGGGGCCAATTAATTTATAAGGTCCTTGGTTTCCTTCTTGACCTATAAAGTTGCTTTTCGAAAAAACACCTTTCACCACTGCCCCAGAAGCAAACATGGTGGTTTCTGCGTTTTCCTTTTTTATTTTTCCTCCCACGGAAATGCCTTGTACCTTTTTCTGAAACTTGGCAAAATAACTGTTTGTGTTTACTAAATCGATATCCCCGGCACGAATATTCCAGCTATCACTGAACAACTCAATAAAAATCTGGTCAAATTCGTCTAAGTTTTGAGAATAGCCTCCTTCTTGAATGGGAATATTCGCATCTTGTATGGAAGCTCTAATACTGACTTTGTCACTTATCTTTCCGGTAATCTGCAAGTCTAATTGCGAATTTACTACAGCATTTTGATTGTTACCAATGGTAATGCCTCGGGAAATACTTCCATTCGTATTTAGTCCGTCAAAAGGTTTAAAATCATTTTTTCGTGTAGGTTGCTGTAAAGAATAAAATCTGTCCATAGCCGCATTGTCTGATGCAATAATCCTAGGATCCAGCAAGGAATATCTTTTAGTAAGAAAACTCGGATATTGCACATAATTTACAGTCAAGGAATCACCGACTGCTAGTGCGTCTTTCGAAAGATATACCTCTGCTTTTGCATAATTTACTCGGTACTTGGAAGTATCTATTGCTACCCCATTTTTGTCGAAAAGTTCAAATTGAATCGGATTTATACTGGTAGAATCTATAACAATAGTATCTTGAACAGCTACTTTGATGCTGCGGTAATTTCCGGAAACATCTTGCGAATACGCCGACATTCCGAAGAGAAAAAAAAATGCAATCAGGCAGTGCTTCATTACCTTCTAAAACTTAAAGTACTAGTATTTATTTTATCTATTGCAGTATAGAAATCTTTTCCTGTTTCTATAGGTCGTAAATGTAAGGGAATAATTATTTTAGCACTTCATTTACAAAATACATTTCCAGCATCATGAAAATTATTTCTTATAATGTAAATGGCATTCGTGCCGCGTTAAGCAAGGGATTTATCGATTGGCTGATACAAGCCAACCCCGATGTTATTTGCCTACAAGAAACCAAAGCCCAAAAAGAACAATTGAATCTTAGTCTTTTTGAAGAAGCCGGCTACCCTTACCATTATTGGTTTAGTGCACAAAAAAAGGGATATAGTGGAGTTGCTATACTTTCAAAAACAAAACCTAACCACATACAATACGGCACAGGAATAGACCACATGGATTTTGAAGGCAGAAATTTACGCATCGATTTTGATGCATTTTCTGTAATGAGCCTGTATTTGCCAAGCGGAACAAACGATGCCAGACTTGGATATAAATTTCAGTATATGGAAGAATTTTTACAGTATGTAACCCAACTGAAAAACGAAATACCAAACTTGCTAATTTGTGGAGATTATAATATTTGTCATCGAGCTATTGATATTCACGACCCGATTAGAAACGCAAATGTTTCCGGATTTTTACCGGAGGAACGAGAATGGCTAGGACGATTTATAGATAGTGGTTTTATAGATACCTTTAGACATTTCAACAAAGAACCAGATAACTATACTTGGTGGAGTTATCGTGCTAATTCCAGAAACAATAACAAAGGATGGCGTATTGATTATCACATGCTCACAAACTCGTTACAAGAAAAACTAAAACGCGCCGTTATACTACCTGAGGCAAGGCATAGTGACCATTGCCCATTAATGGTTGAATTAGAAATTAAATAAAGTAACTCTATGATATCAAAGACCCTAACTTTTCTGGCACTACTATTTTTAACAACCTCTTGCGTTTCTTCTAAAGTTTTTGAAGACCTCAAGCAAGACAATGAAGCACTAAAAGCCGAAAACAAAGCCCTAATGGCACAGTTAGACGGCAAAAAAGGTAATGCAGATACTTATTCGTTGGCTGCCTTGCAAAAACAATACGAACAAGTAAAAACAGAAAGAGACCAATTAGCTTTAGACTATGCCGCTGTGCAAAACAATTTAAAACGATTACAGGATTCTTACGATGCTTTAGAAGCAAATAGTTCTGAAAATCTTACTGGAAATTTAGCGTTAAACAGAGAGTTGCTTACCAAACTAGAAGAAAAAGAAAAAGCACTTGCCAGAGAACGTGGAAGATTAGAAGAACTAGAAAAAGATTTAGCAGCACGTTCTAACCGCGTAAATGAATTAGAAGGACTTTTAGCGGCAAAAGATGCACAAATGCATGCTTTAAAAGAAGCTATTTCTGCAGCATTAACAAATTTTGAAGGCAAAGGGCTTACCGTTGTGCAACGCGATGGCAAAGTGTATGTGTCCATGGAAAACAAATTGCTTTTTGAAAGTGGAAGTTGGGCGGTAAACAACAATGGAAAACTAGCCGTAGTACAATTAGGCGGTGTTTTAGCGCAAAATCCCGAAATAGCAGTATTGATAGAAGGCCATACCGATAACGTGCCCTACGGCGGAAGCGGACCACTGCAAGACAACTGGGATCTGTCCACAAAAAGAGCAACCGCCATTGTAACGATACTTTCGGAAAATAATGCCATACTTAAAGAAAACCTCACAGCAGCCGGAAGAGGTGAATATGCGCCAATAGCCCCGAACAGTACTTCGGAAGGCAAAGCAAAAAACCGAAGAATCGAAGTAATACTAACCCCAAAACTTGATAAAATAAGCAAATTATTTCATGAACTATAATACCCTACCAAATTCCGATTTAAAAATTAGTGAACTTGCTTTAGGCACCATGACTTGGGGGCAACAAAACAATCAAGAAGAAGCCCATAACCAATTAAATTTTGCATTGAATAATGGTATTAACTTTATCGATACTGCCGAAATGTATTCTATACCGGGGCGAAAAGAAACCCAAGGCAGTACAGAAACCATAATTGGCAATTGGCTTTCCACATCAGGAAAGCGAAAAGACATTATTTTAGCTTCCAAAATAGCAGGACCTAGCAGAAATTTTAATCATATTCGCACTGATTTAAATTTTTCCAAAGCCTCTTTAAACGATGCTATAACTAAAAGCTTAAAACGATTACAGACAGATTATTTAGACCTTTATCAGCTGCATTGGCCGGAGCGCAATACCAATTATTTTGGACAACGAGATTACCAACACCATCCTAATGAACTTTGGAAAGACAACTTTGCTGAAGTACTCGAAAACTTAAATTATTTTGTAAAAGAAGGAAAAATAAGATACATAGGTGTTTCAAATGAAGCACCGTATGGACTAATGCGTTATGTGGAAGAAACTCGTAAAGGAGATATAAAAATAAGCAGCCTTCAAAATCCTTTTAATTTATTAAACCGAAAAGACGAAATAGGGGTAACAGAAATTCTGCAACGGGAAAACATAGGTTATCTTGCCTATTCTCCTTTGGGTTTTGGACAACTCACCGGAAAATATTTAGATGATACACCAAAAAATTCCCGAGTAACCTTGTTTCCTAATTACAACAGATACCACAAGGAAAATGGTTTTAAAGCAACTAGAAGATATAATGATTTAGCAAAAGCACACGGTTTGTCACTCACCCAAATGGCATTGGCATTTATAAGGCAACAGGCGTTTATTTCGAGCACTATTTTAGGAGCAACAACTATAGAGCAACTGAAGGAAAATATAGAAAGTAAAAATGTGCTGTTATCCAAAGAAATTTTAGCAGAAATTCAAGCTATTCACGAAGCCATACCCAATCCGGCACCTTAAAAAGTATCCAAAAAAATATTGTGTATCTTTGAAGACTAACCAACACTTGTAACCAATGAAAAAATATATCTTCTTAATGGTAGTTGCTGCCATTTTAATTTCCTGTACTTCCAAGCCGAAAGAAGAGGAGAAAATTATAGCAGAAGAGCAAGAAACAGAAGTAGTAGAAGCCATTGAAAACACAGGAGCAAAGGACTTTTGGGAAAACCTGAAAGCTATTTGTGGAAAAGCATTTGAAGGTAAACTTGTTAGTGCCCCTGCAAATGATGATTTTGCCGATAAAAAATTAGTAATGCACGTACTTTCGTGTGATGATGAAACCATTTTAATTCCCTTTAATGTGGGCGACAATTTATCTAGAACTTGGATTTTTAGCTACAAAAATGGCAGAATACAGCTAAAACATGACCATAGAATGCAAGATGGCAAAAACGATGCAGTAACCATGTATGGTGGCACCACCACAAACTCCGGAATGGCAAGTATGCAAATGTTTCCTGCTGATCAAGAAACTTTAGAAGTAATTCCAGCAGCATTTTCCAATGCTTGGTGGGTTACGATTGACAGCACTGCGTTTACCTACAACTTACAAAGAATAGGCACAAATCGATTATTTACGGTTTCGTTTGACCTTACTAATGAAGTAGAAAAACCTGCTCCTTCCTGGGGTTGGGAAGATTTTGGAAAGGAATAGTTTCTTATAAATGCTTTAAAAAATAATTACACATAAAATTTATGGCTTTAATATGGTAAGCTTTGTTAATGCTTACAAAATAGCAATAAGTTTAAGTACATACCTCCATTAGATTTTGCATATATTCAAAAGAAAGTAGGATTAAAAAGCTACTAAAAAGCCCTGCTTCTAAACATAAAAAGTAGGGTTTTTCTTTTATATAAAAACGAGTATTTTATCCTTTTAAACTTGCACTTAAATATTCCCTATTCATTCGAGCTATGTTTTCAAGTGAAATGCCTTTAGGACATTCTATTTCGCAAGCTCCTGTGTTTGTGCAATTTCCAAATCCTTCGTCGTCCATTTGTCTTACCATATTTAGCACCCTGTCTGTGGCTTCAATTCTTCCTTGTGGTAATAAGGCAAACTGCGAAACTTTAGCAGAAACAAACAGCATAGCAGATGCATTTTTACAGGCAGCTACACAAGCACCACAGCCTATACAAGTTGCGGCATCAAATGCCATATCGGCATTGTGTTTGTTAACCGGAATAGCATTGGCATCTACGGTATTACCGGAGGTGTTTATAGAAATAAATCCTCCTGCATGTTGGATTCTATCAAAAGCAGATCTATCTACAATTAAATCTTTTATTACAGGAAATGCTTTTGCTCTGAAGGGCTCAATAAAGATAGTGTCGCCATCTTTAAACATACGCATATGCAACTGGCAGGTGGTAACACCTGTGTCTGGACCATGAGGTTCACCATTAATCTGTAAGGAGCAGGAACCACAAATTCCTTCTCTGCAATCATGGTCAAATGCTACAGGATCTTCGCCTTTGTTATTTAATTGCTCATTCAACATGTCTATCATATCCAAAAAGGACATATCAGGAGAGACATCATCGATTTTATAGGTAACGATTTTCCCTTTTGATTGGGCATCCTCTTGACGCCATATTTTGAGTGTAAGATTCATTTTTTTTAGATTTTAATAGGGAGTTGTGGAAAGTGCGTTTTTTCAAAACTAATCTCTCCAATCTCCAATCTTATTTATAGCTCCTAGTAACCAATTTTATGTTTTCAAAATGTAATTCTTCTTTATGCAATACCGCTTCACTTGGTTTTCCTTTGTATTCCCAAGCGGCTGCGTAAGCAAAATTTTCATCGTCGCGTAATGCTTCACCGTCTTCGGTTTGGTATTCTTCTCTATAATGACCGCCACAAGATTCATTTCTGTGCAGGGCGTCTTTGGCAAAAAGCTCGCCAAGTTCTAAGAAATCGGCTACCCGCAATGCTTTTTCTAACTCTTGGTTTAGGCTGTTTGCGTTTCCGGGTACTTTAACGTCTTTATAAAATTCTTCTCTCAAAGCTGCAATTTCATTTATTGCTTGATTTAATCGTTCGGCATTTCTGGCCATTCCTACTTTATCCCACATTATTTTCCCGAGTTTTTTGTGAAAATAATCTACTGTTTTGGATCCTTTGTTGTTGGTGAAATGCTCAATTTGCGATTTTACATTATGTTCAGCAGCTTCAAATTCGGGTAAATCTGTAGATATTGGTCCGGTGCGTATGTCGTTTGCTAAATAATCGCCTATGGTATAAGGCAGTACAAAATAACCATCAGCCAATCCTTGCATTAGTGCAGAGGCTCCTAAACGGTTTGCACCGTGGTCGGAGAAATTGGCTTCACCTATGGCGTAGCAACCTTCTACGGTAGTCATTAGGTTATAATCCACCCAAATACCACCCATTGTATAATGTGCCGCAGGGTAAATCATCATTGGTGTTTCATACGGATTTTGATCTACGATTTTTTCATACATCTGAAAAAGGTTTCCGTATTTGTTTTCTATAACTTCTTTGCCTAGTTTTTCAACTAATTTGGTGTCATTTTCATCTAAATGTTTTATTCTGGCTTGCTCTTTTCCATAACGCTCAAAAGAAGTTGCAAAATCTAAATATACAGCTTCTCCGGTTTTGTTTACGCCAAATCCGGCATCACAACGTTCCTTAGCTGCTCTAGATGCAACATCACGCGGCACAAGATTACCATAGGAAGGATAGCGTCTTTCTAGGTAATAATCTCTATCTTTTTCAGCCAATTCTGTTGGTTTTAATTTTCCTTCACGAATGGCTTTAGCATCTTCTAACTTTTTTGGCACCCAAATTCTTCCGTCATTTCTTAAAGATTCTGACATTAAGGTCAATTTTGATTGATGCTCTCCGGAAACAGGAATACAGGTTGGGTGAATTTGTGTAAAACAAAGGTTAGCAAAATAGGCTCCTTTCTTGTGAATTTTCCAAGCTGCGGTGGCGTTGCTTCCCATGGCATTAGTGGATAAGTAAAAAACATTTGCATAACCACCGGAGCCAATGACTACGGCGTGAGCCGAATGTCTTTCAATTTCACCCGTCACTAAATTTCTGGCGATAATTCCTCTTGCTTTTCCGTCAACTACAACCAAATCTAGCATTTCATGACGGTTGTACATTTTTATTTTTCCGCGGCCTATTTGTCTGTTCATTGCGGAATAAGCACCAAGCAATAACTGTTGTCCGGTTTGTCCTTTTGCGTAAAAGGTTCTGGAAACCAGTACCCCTCCAAAAGAGCGATTGTCAAGTAAACCTCCATATTCTCTAGCAAAAGGAACGCCTTGTGCCACACATTGGTCTATGATGTTTGCCGAAACTTCGGCCAAACGATATACGTTTGATTCGCGAGAGCGGTAGTCGCCTCCTTTTACGGTGTCGTAAAAAAGTCGATAATTGGAATCGCCATCTCCTTGGTAATTTTTTGCGGCATTAATTCCGCCTTGAGCTGCAATGGAGTGTGCACGACGGGGGGAATCTTGAAAACAAAAGGCTTTTACATTATAACCCAATTCGGCTAGAGTGGCCGCTGCCGAACCTCCGGCAAGACCTGTACCCACTACAATGATGTCAATATTTCTTTTATTGGCAGGATTGACTAAGTGGATTTTATTTTTATGATTGGTCCATTTGTCTGCAAGAGAACCTTCCGGAATTTTAGAATCTAATGTTGTCATACTGCTTGTATTACTGATTAAAATGATGAAAAAGGGCGATAAACACAAACCCTAATGGAATAAGAATAGCAAATGCTACCGTAAACCCTTTAAGTCCTTTTGAATATTTATTGTTAAAGCCAATGGATTGAAATGAGGAGGAGAAACCATGTAGTAAGTGTAATGCTAAGAAGACAAAGGAAATAACATACAAACCTGTGCGCACCGGACTTTCAAATTTGGCTACCATTTCGCCAAAATAACGAGTGGAATCATCGGGATGCGATTCTACATATTTATGTACAATTTCAGGTATCCAAAAGTCATAAAAATGCAGGCCTAAGAAAGCTAATATCACTATTCCTGACCAAATCATGTTTCGGGACATCCAAGAAGAGTTTGCCGAACCATTGTAGCTAAAATAGGAAATACCTCGGGCATTTCTATTTCTGATTTCTAAAACAAAACCCATTATAAAATGAAAGACTACACCAAAGATTAAAATAGGTTGTGCCACAAATTGTACCACGGCGTTAGTCCCCATATAATGAGAAATCGCATTAAAAGCATCTGCGCTGAATACCGACGTAATATTGATAAAAAAATGTTGTGTTAAAAAGAGAACTAAGAAAAGTCCTGAAAGAGCCATTGCCACTTTTCTGGCAATAGAAGAAGTTATCATTCCGCTCATTGGAAGTTATTTTAAAATATGAATACAAAAATACAAGGATACTAGATGAATAGCAAACTTTAGCCGATGTTTAAACCGTATTTAGAATTGATATAAAAAAGAATTTCCTTTTTGTTTGTTGTTTTGTCTTATTTTTGACTTTTTAGGCGGAAATGGTTAAACAATTAAGTATTCTCAGATACAATTATTCTATTATCAACTCTTTA
Source organism: Flavobacteriaceae bacterium CG2_30_34_30 (assembly GCA_001873105.1). GTDB lineage: Bacteria > Bacteroidota > Bacteroidia > Flavobacteriales > Flavobacteriaceae > Planktosalinus. The sequence goes on from MNYN01000036.1 coordinate 44,817, forward strand.
CTTTCGGTTTTTCCGTTAATGGTAACTTCTGTATTGTAATTTCCTTTTGGTAAGTAATATTTACTGTTTTTTTTCTTTTCGATAACTGCAGTTTTATCTTCTTTAAGCAACGCCGATTTGCCACTTTCTGAAATACTCATGTCATAGGAAAATGAGTTAAATCCTTTTTCAGCATCTTGCTTTTTGGAAAATAAAACAACGCCATTTTTACTTTTTACAGTTAGTGTTGCCACTCCTGGCTTAGAAGTGTAAAATACAACAGATGTTTCCGGTTCAGATGGTAAACGCCACTTACTCCAACTTGTTCCCCAACGATTAGAATGACGCACTTTTTCAATAGAAAATAAAACCAGTGCTTCCTTTAACTTTTCTTTAGTCATTTCTTGTAACATTCCTATGTTAGTTTTGTATATAGATCGGCCATGAGTTCCTAGTACCAAGTCTTTTGCTTCTGCCTGTATGCGTATGTCGTGTACTGCCACATTCGGCAAATTGCTTGAAAATCGTTCCCAACTTTCTCCACGGTCAAATGACACATACGCAGCATCATCAGTTCCTAAATACAAAATGTCTTCATTAACAGGATCTTCTCTAATAACATTTACAGGTGAAAGGAGAAGGTTTGCCCGGATACTTGTCCAAGTTTTGCCAAAATCGTCACTCTTATAGACGTATGGCGCAAAATCATCCCAACGATACCCATTTAAGGTTACATAAACACGTTCCTTTTTATGTTGCGAAGCAATAACTCGGGATACCCATAAATCCTGTGGGAAGGTGGTGGAGATGTTTTCCCAACTCCCACCGCTGTTTTGAGATATATGCACTAATCCGTCATCACTGCCAGTATAAAGTAGCCCAAACTGAAAAGGAGACTCACTAATAGTTGTAATTGTGCCATAAGCGACGTTTCCTTTTTTGCCTCCTTTAGTCAAATCGGGCGAAATGGCAACATAATCTTCGCCTTGATTTAAAGAGCGCATAAGTTTATTTCCTCCGTAATATAAGATGTCTTGGTTGTGTGAAGAAAGTAAAATAGGGGTTTGCCAGTTAAATCGATAAGGCGATTCGCCCAATACGTGTTTGGGTTGAATGAAGGTGGTTTTATCAGTTGCTCTATCTATCCTGAAATAATTGCCAAACTGAAATCCGGTATATACTAGTTTAGGATTGCGGCTATCTACTTCAATTTGCATACCATCGCCTCCCATTAATGCTTTATACGGATAATCGCCTGAATTTTGCCACTCTACCGATTGTTTATAGTCATTTGAGCCAACCCAAACACCATTATCCTGCGCCCCGGCATACACATTATAGGGTTTTTGATTATCTACCTGCAAAGCATATACTTGCATTACAGGAGTGGAATTGCATTTCAACCAGTTTTCACCATCGTCAAAAGTGATGTTAACTCCGCCATCATTGCCGTTAATCAAGTGTTTTGGATTCTTGGGGTTTAACCATAAAGCATGGTGGTCCACATGCACATTATCGGCATCCATGGAAGCAAAAGTTTTTCCACCATCTTTCGACTTTAAAATAGGGACTCCAAAAATATAAATGGCTTCTGGATTGTTTCGTTGTACACGAATTTCTCCAAAATAATACCCGTAGGAATAGTAAATATCGTCCAGATAATCGTCGTGGGTTTTTTTCCACGTTTTTCCGCCATCGGTAGTTTTGTAAATTTCTGCACCTATTACCGGTGTGTCAAATAACATGGTGTTTGCATCCTCTAAATATTTAGCTAAATCTACCGGTTGAACGGTCCCGCCGCTTACCATTTGTTTGACGTTTTCTGCACGGTATTTTTCTTGAAAATTATTTTCTCGTAAAAACCGGTTCAACGTGCTGTTTTCCAAAGCCATAAATTGAACAACCGTCATGGTTTTAAAATCGTCTTTGGTGAGGATGCCATCGGCTTTTGACTTTTTATCGGCAGGGCGTAAATCTTGATTATCTAATAAAGCATAAACAGTATTGGCATCATATACTGCCAGACCAATGCGCCCAACTCCTTTTCCTGTGGGAAAACCATTTCCTTCTGCTGAAATTTTTGCCCAAGTATTTCCGGCATCGGTACTTTTAAAAATAGCAGAGCCTTCGCCACTTCCTTCAAAATGCCATGCTTTTCGGTCTCTTTGCCATGAAGAGGCATATTGTATATTAAAATCATTTGGGTCTGCTTCTAGATCGATGATACCGCTTTCTTTATCTACAAAGAGCGTTTTTTGCCAAGTTTTTCCGCCGTCTTCGGTTTTGTAAATCCCTCGCATTTCGTTAGAAGAATACAAATGTCCTACGACAGCAACCACAACTTCATCGGCATTATTAGGATTGATGAGGATACGTCCAAAATGATGCGCATCTTCTAAACCCATGTTTTGCCAAGTGGCACCTTTATCGATTGATTTTAAAATGCCAATTCCGGCGTATGACGAGCGAGAAGAATTGTTTTCACCCGTGCCTGCCCAGAGGATTCCATTTTTCCAATCTACAGCAATATCGCCTAAGTTTTGCGTGGGAGCGTTTTCCATTATAGGTGTAAAACTAGTACCGTTGTTATTGGTGTACCACAAACCACCACTGGCATAAGCCACATAAAATTCAGAAGGATTGTTTGGGTTTGCGTCTATGTCTACCACACGACCACTCATTACCGTTGGCCCAATATTGATGAACGAGATGTTTTTTACGAGGGAATTTTTAGTCAGATTTTCTTTTTGCACCAATGCCGCTTGTAATTCGGCAGCAGTAGTTGCAACAGGTTGGGCAATAGAAACAGAAAGAATAAAAAAAAGGAAGATGGACAGAAAAAGTGGTTTCATTGTAATTCGTTTTTAAGGTGTTGAAAGTTAATAAAGTTTAAGGAGTTTCAAAATATTTATAAAGAGTTTAACTGCTTTTGAAGAGAATTCTTTTAATTTTGAAGTAATTTAAAAGAATCTCTTATGAAATATCACACCATAGACAAAGCCCTCTACATCAAAAACCGAAAAAACTTTATGGCGCACATGACTCCTAAGAGTGTAGCTGTTTTTAATTCCAATGATATATATCCTATAAGTGCAGACAGTACCATGCCTTTTCAACAGCACCGAGATATATTTTACCTTAGTGGTGTGGATCAAGAAGAAAGTATATTAGTACTTTTTCCGGATGCACCCGATAAAAAAAACAGGGAAATATTGTTTTTAAAAGAAACCAATGCCCATATTGCTATTTGGGAAGGCGAAAAGTTGACTAAAGAAAGAGCTTTTGAGGTAAGTGGAATTACTACAGTTTATTGGTTACAAGAATTTGACAAAGTGTTTTTTGAACTGATGACACAGGCAGAAACCATTTACTACAACACTAATGAGCATTATAGGCAATCGGTAGAAACCGAAACCCGTGAAGACCGGTTTATAAAAAAAACCAAGGATAAATTTCCCGCACATAACTGGGCAAAAAGCAATCCTATTTTACAACGTTTACGCAGTGTGAAAGACCCAATTGAGCTGGCATTACTGCAAACAGCTTGTGATATTACCGAAAAAGGACTTCGCCGAATACTAAATTTCGTAAAACCCGGTGTGATGGAATATAATATTGAAGCAGAGTTTATGCACGAGTTTTTAAACAACCGCTCAAGGGGTTTTGCGTACACCCCAATTATTGCCGGGGGAAACAATGCGAATGTGCTTCATTATATAGAAAACAATCAAAAATGTAAAGCTGGCGATCTTATTTTACTGGATGTAGGTGCTGAATATGCCAATTATTCTAGTGATATGACAAGAACCATTCCAGTTTCAGGGAAATTTACAAAACGACAAAAAGAAGTATATAATGCTGTAAATCGCGTAAAAAAAGAAGCAACTAAAATGCTGGTTCCAGGAGATTTCTGGAAGGAATACCACGTGGAAGTAGGAAAATTAATGACCTCTGAATTATTGGGTTTAAAACTGTTAGACAAAGCTGATGTGAAAAACGAAAATCCCGATTGGCCTGCCTATAAAAAATATTTTATGCACGGTACCTCGCACCATTTAGGATTAGATACGCACGATTATGGCATCCTTTGGGAACCAATGAAAGCCAATATGGTTTTTACTGTAGAACCTGGAATTTATATTCCTGAGGAAGGATTTGGCATCCGTATAGAAGATGATGTGGTCATTCAAGAAAAGGGAGAACCCTTTAATTTAATGCGAAATATTCCGGTGGAAGTTGAGGAAATTGAAGAGTTGATGAATTCTTAGTGTTCAGTTGCCTGTTCGGTGTTCGGTGTTCAGTGTTCAGTATTCCTTAAGCTTTTGAACCATTTCAAAATGAATAAGAAATCGTCACGATTATAGCCTTTAAGAAATAATTTCTGAAAGGAAAAATCCTCGTTTTTGCCTCTAATCCTAAAGGAAGAACGAGGATTTTCATTTCATCCGCCACGACGGAAGTGACAAAAAATGATAAAAATCCGTTTGAATGTATTCCTAATAATATTTAACGCCTCCATTAAACGGGTCGTTTTTTTGTTTGAAAAACATTCGCAAGTAGAAAAACTACAAAAGCCGGCAAGAGCCAACCTACATTATAAATTCCTAAAGGCAGAAAGTTTTGAACCGGTTGTAAAAATGAAATCTGTAATGAACCCAAAACATCTGGCACAGAAAACAGCAGTGTAGTAAGTATTACCGTTCTAAAAACAAAAACTGTAACCAACCGATTGGGAAGTGTATGAAGAAATATCATAATAATGGTAATAGGATAAATGAAAAGCAATACCGGTACAGCTATCGTTAAAATACTACCTACATTCAATTGACCAACGAAAACACCGATTAAGCAGGCTAAAATAGCTGTAATTCGATAAGCAAGTTGCGATTCTTTAAAAATTCCTTTTATAAAATCGGCTGTTCCTGTAATAACTCCTACCGCTGTGGTAAAACAAGCGAGTGAAATTAAAAGACTTAAAAGCACACGCCCATTGTTTCCTAAAGTAATCAAACTAATTCCGGAAAGAATTTCTGTGCGTGTTGCATCAACATTAAAATTATTTTGAAGCAACGCACCTGTCAAAATTAATCCGGTAAAAACCAGTAAAAGTCCGATACCGGCTACTATGGATGCTTTGAAAATAAAGACTTTTTTTTCGGTATAACTTAAGGAATTCTTTTTATTTAGAGAGATAATAATAATTCCACCGGAAACTATAGCTGCAATAGCGCCAAAAGTTTGGTAACCTTCCAACATTCCATGTGAAAAAGGATTTACCCGAGTGGATAGAGCTAGTTCGTTCCCGGAAACAAAAAAGCTAAGCCCAATGATAAGCAAGAGGATTATTACAATTAAAGGAGTCAGATATTTTCCAATCCAATCAATAATGATAGAGCGGTTCCAAACAAAAACAAGCACCAATCCAAAGTAAAAAAAACTAGTGGTTAAAGCACTTATTTCAAAATAAGGCATAATTGCCATTTCGTGTGTAACGGCAGCCGTTCGTGGTGCAGGAAGAATAACGGCAATGAGGTAAACTAACATGCAATAAACTAAACTAAACTTGGGTGAAAATTTATTAGCAAAATCTAACATAGTGCCTTGAAGCTTGGCATGGGCAAACAGTCCTAATATTGGGATGGCAACCGCAGAAATAACAAATCCTAGGGCAACCCAACCCCAGTCAAGACCGGTTTGAAAACCAAGAAATGGAGGTAAAATTAAATCGCCTGCGCCAAAAAACATCGCAAACAAAGCAAAGCCGGTGATGAGAATTTCTTTCGTTTTATTCATGGGTTCATTTACCTTTGCAATATAGAATTTTGTTATGATATTCAATTTTAAAGAATCTAAAATATTTTACACATTACAAGGCAAAGGAAATGTAGTAGTTTTACTTCATGGATTTCTTGAAAACTCCACAATGTGGGATGCTTTTTTGCCAACCTTATTAAAAAACCATAGGGTGATTACTATCGATTTATTGGGTCATGGTAAAAGTGAATCCTTAGGCTATGTGCATACTATGGAATTGATGGCTGAAATGGTTAAAGAAATTCTTACCAAAGAAAAAATAAATAAAGCAACTTTTATAGGACATTCCCTAGGTGGGTATGTGGTTTTGGCTTTCGCCGAAAAATATCCGGAGAAGA
>MNYN01000042.1 GCA_001873105.1 Flavobacteriaceae bacterium CG2_30_34_30
ACAGCGAAGCCACGCCCCCAGAGAGTCGGCTTTCTTTTTTTTTGTTTTTTCTTTTGTTTCGAAAAAAATATTGGGGCGAAGCGTAGCGAGCAATAAGCATAATTAATTTTTAAATCCTTAATTATGCTTAATTTCAAAATCAAAACCCACAAACACGGAAGGTTTTACAACACACCGCACTTCTACATCCTAAACAAAGGAAACAACGCCGGAAAGCCTTCATTCGAACCTTACAGAAACGCGTTTGTCGTGTTCTGCAACAACCAAAGCGACCTCCAAAAACTCTATTGGATATGCGCCATACTCCACGCCGGTAGCCTGTTCAAACCTTACCACAAAGGCTCCGTAATCACGTTTGTTTCCATTTGCGACATCAAAAACCTGATTAAAGAATGCCTCTTTAACTATGACGGCCTCTACTGGCAAGAACGCTTCAAGGTCCTCAAAAAACTGGAAGAGGCAGAAGAAAACCTGCGCCGGCAGTCGGTAAATCTCAAAAATTATAAAATCTTAATGATGAGGTCTTACCAACCGCAGTTAAACTAAAAAAACAGGGTACAAGCCCTGTTTGAAAACAATAAAAAAAGCCCGGACCATAAATCCGGGCTTTCTCACCAAACCAAACACCTACTTCCCAAACCACCGGGAAATAAACCGCAGCACCACCGAAGCAATAAAACTCGCCAAAGCGCCAATAAATGCCATAATAATTGTTGTGAAAACATCCTCCACAGGCAAATTAGGCAACAATCCAAACGCGGTCACAAATAAATGTTGCAAAAAGAAAAAACGCCAAGCTTACTTGAGCGTTTTTTTGTTTGCAACATTTTCAATGCGGAGCTTTGAGGGCTCACCAGAGGTAATCCCATTTCAGCATTTCCCTTTAAAAAGGATAAAATAAGCCAAGTTTACTTGAGCGTTTTTTTGTTTGCAGCATTTTTAAAACAGAGCTTTAAGGGCCTACCCAAGGTAATCCCTCCATGGGCGTAAAATAAAACTAAATGACTTTAAAACCCATTAGGTTTTTCTTTGTAAACGATTTTATTTTTATTTTCTTAGCAGAAAAATAAAAAAATGGAACAAATTTTAGGCATAGGCTCTCGAATAAATCACCCAAACCACGGAAAAGGTGTTGTAACTAATGTAACCTCAAAAATGTATTGGGTAACTTTTTTAGAAAAAGGATTAGAAACCATAGATGTAAATGATGATTTTGATGTAATTGAAGCCGTAGAGGGGGAAGTAGACACCGTTAGTTTTTCAGAAATTGAAGAGTCTTTAGTTGAAATATTAAAACGTTGGAGTGATGTTTCTGAAGTAGTACCTCTTGCCGACAAATGGCGCAATGGAACTTTAGTTTTACAACCCAAAGACAAATCGCTTTCTTCAAAAGATATTCCTATTGAAACATTTTTTCATAAAATTGTAATGCTTCGTGACCGACTTCGAGTGATGGAACAAAAAATTAATTCCAGTAAAGGTTTACAAGAAGATGAAAAAATAGATTTGCAACAATATATCACCCGTTGTTATGGAAGTTTGACAACTTTTAATATTTTATTTAAAAATACTTCTCAAAATTTTATTGGCGATTCTATAAAAAAATAAAGGTGTCTAAGATATCGTTTAAGCAGAATTTTTATTGGTGATTAGATAAATGATGTAATGGTTTAATTAGAAAGGGTGGTAGCTAAGTGTTTCGCAATTTTTTGAGCATGGATAACGGAATTTTCAATAAACCACTTGTGGGTTTCCATTCCACCACAAATAACACCTGCTAGATATAAACCTGGAATGTTGGTTTCCATGGTTTTTTCATTGTATTTTGGTTGGTATTTACCATCTGTTGATATGGAGATGCCCAAGGAGTTTAGAAAGGTAATATTGGGTTGATATCCTGTAAGAGCTAAAACATAATCGTTTTCTAGGGTTATTTCGCCATTAGGTGTTTGGAGTACAATTTCGTGTTCTTTTATTTCTTTTATTTCAGAGGTAAAATAAACGGGTATGCTACCTTCTTTAATTCGGTTTTCTATATCTGGTTTTACCCAGTATTTCACTCGAGACCCAATCGCGTTACCTCTAATTATCATTGTTACTTCGCCACCTTTTCTCCAAATTTCTAACGCAGCATCAACTGAAGAATTGCTAGCTCCAACCACCACTACTTTTTGCATGGTATAAAAATGGGCTTCTTTGTAGTAGTGACTTACTTTTTGTAACTTTTCACCGGGCACATTTAATAAGTTTGGAATGTCATAGAAACCGGTGGAGACAATTATATTTTTAGAGGTATATGTTGCTTTTTCTGTATATATTTTAAAAATACCGTCGATTTTTTCTACAGAATTTACTTTTTCAAACAGTTTAATAAAGAGTTTATTTGTGTATGCCACTCTTCGGTAATATTCTAAAGCTTCTTTCCTTTTGGGTTTTGGATTAGTACTGATAAAAGGAATGTTGTCAATCTCTAATTTTTCAGAAGTGGAAAAAAATGTCATGTCTAATGGATAATTGTATAAGGAATTAGCCAAAGTTCCCTTTTCTAAAACAATATAATGGATGTTATTTTTTTTACAAGCCATTGCACAAGCTATACCAATAGGTCCGGCACCGATAATGACTACGTCGTAAGGCATGATAAAGATTTAAGAGTTAATTTGCGTGTTTAATTCTTGGATAGTTACTAAAGGATTTTCTGCTTTGAAAATAAAATTTCCGGCAACTAATACATCTGCTCCTGCAGCGACTAATTGCGAAGCATTTTTGTCAGTTACGCCACCATCAATTTCAATTTTTGTATAAGCTCCGTTTCTATGGATGATTTCTTTGAGTTGTTTTATTTTTTTATAGGTGTTTTCAATAAAACTTTGACCTCCAAAACCCGGATTTACACTCATTAAACAAACTAAATCTATATTGTTTATGGTATCTTCTAAAAGACTCACGTTGGTATGGGGGTTAATCGCAACACCGGCTTGCATACCTTCCGCTTTAATGGCTTGTAATGTTCGGTGAAGATGTGTGCAGGCTTCATAATGCACGCTGAGTATATTTGCGCCTAATTCTGCAAAAATTTTAATATATCTGTCTGGGTCGATAATCATTACATGTACATCGATGGGTTTTTTAGCGTGTTTCGTGATGGCTTGTAAAACTGGCATGCCAAAGGAAATGTTGGGTACAAATACGCCGTCCATTATGTCAATATGAAACCAGTGGGCTTCACTTTGGTTAATCATTTCGATGTCGCGTTGCAGGTTGGCAAAATCGGCTGCTAAGATGGAAGGTGCTATTTTGATGGACATAATACAATGGTTTTTACAAAGGTAATAAAGATATGGAGAAGTGTGTTTGTTGTTTTCTTTTTTAAATGGATAGGTAGTTTTTACTTTTTAAGAGGAGATTCTTACCCGGAAATGAAAAATCCCCGGTAATCAGCCGGGGATTCATTCATCAATCAAAAAACGAACAGTTAGTGATAACTGTTTGTTATCATAATTTAGGATTTTTAAAACTATCCTAAATAGGTTTTTAATATTTTACTTCTTGAAGTGTGTTTCAATCTTCGTATGGCTTTTTCTTTAATTTGACGCACACGTTCACGTGTTAAATCAAACGTTTCCCCTATTTCTTCTAAAGTCATTGGGTGTTGATCTCCAAGACCAAAATAAAGACGAATAACATCTGCTTCACGAGGGGTAAGGGTTTCTAGTGCGCGTTCAATTTCGGTGCGTAAGGATTCATGCAATAGCGCCCGATCCGGATTTGGAGATTCTCCACTACGTAAAACATCGTACAGGTTAGAATCTTCTCCTTCTACAAGTGGTGCATCCATGGATACGTGACGACCGGAGTTTTTCATGGACTCCTTTACATCGTTAATTGTCATGTCTAGCTCTTTTGCGATTTCTTCAGCGGAAGGTGGTCGCTCATGAGCTTGTTCAAGGAAAGCAAAGGTTTTGTTTATTTTGTTGATGGAGCCAATTTTATTTAAAGGCAAACGTACAATACGTGATTGTTCAGCAAGAGCTTGAAGAATAGATTGTCTAATCCACCAAACCGCATAGGAAATAAATTTAAAACCTCGGGTTTCATCAAAGCGTTGTGCAGCTTTAATAAGACCTAGGTTTCCTTCATTAATTAAATCGGGAAGGGTTAATCCTTGATTTTGATATTGTTTCGCAACCGATACCACAAAGCGCAAATTAGCTTTCGTTAATTTTTCTAAAGCTTGTTGGTCTCCTTTTTTTATTCTTTGTGCTAATTCAACTTCTTCGTCAGCGGTGATTAAGTCAACTTTTCCTATTTCTTGTAGATACTTGTCGAGGGAAGCAGTTTCTCTATTGGTAACCTGCTTGGTAATTTTTAATTGTCTCATTAAAAGTTTTTCCGTTAAAAAAACTTGTTACAAAATGATTTTTTACTTATTTGGAACTATCGATTTTGTCATTAAAACTTAAAGTTCAAAACCTTTGCTTCTCCAGAAGCGTCTTTTCAGTAAATGTTATTTTGCAACAAGTTTCAAAATGTGTTTTGTTTATCTTGTACATAGTGTTATACGTAGGAAGCAAACAAAAGGTTACAAAAAAATAAAATTATTTTTTAAATAAAAAAAAACACCCCTAAATTTTAGAGGTGTTTTACTATGTGTAATTGATAAAAAATTAATCCCTTCTCGGTTTTCTATCTCTGTCGTTTCTATCTCTGGAATCTCTTCCACGGTCATTGCGATCTCTGTCATTACGTTCGCGTGGTGGTCTTGCTACATAGCCTTCCGGTTTAGGCAACAAGGCTTTGCGAGATACTTTTTCTTTACGAGTTTTTGGATCTGTACCTAGATATTTCACTTCAAAAATATCGCCCATGTTAACTACATCGGTTACATTTTCAGTTCTTTCCCAAGCTAATTCAGACACGTGTAATAAGGTTTCGTTACCCGGTGCATCAAGATATTCTACTACAGCACCAAAGTCTAGCATTTTTATCACTTTTACCTTGTACGTTCCACCCATTTCTGGTTTGAACATTAAGGAGTCAATTTTTGCTAAAACGGCATCAATTCCTTCTTGGTTTGTTCCTAAAATTTCAACAATTCCTTCTTCTGTAATTGGGTCTTCATTGATAACAATAGTTGTTTTAGTAGCTTTTTGTAATTCTTGAATTACTTTTCCACCTGGTCCAATTAAAGCACCAATAAAGGCATTAGGTATAATTTTAGTTATAATTTTTGGAGCATGGGGTTTTACCTCTGCATTTGGTTGTGCTATGGTTTCTACAATTTTTGTAAGAATGTGTGCTCTACCAACTTTTGCTTGTTTTAAAGCATTTACTAAAATTTCATAAGGCAATCCTTTTACTTTAATATCCATTTGGCAAGCAGTAATACCATCAGCCGTTCCGGTTACTTTAAAATCCATATCGCCTAAGTGATCTTCGTCTCCTAAAATATCAGAAAGTACTGCATAACGATCGCCATCAGAAATTAATCCCATTGCGATACCGGATACCGGTTTTGTCATTTGGATACCTGCGTCCATTAACGCCATTGTTCCTGCGCATACTGTTGCCATAGAAGAAGAACCGTTGGATTCTAAAACTTCGGATACTACTCTAACTGTGTAAGGGCATTCCTCAGGAATCATACCTTTTAAAGCGCGTTGTGCTAAGTTACCGTGGCCAATTTCACGACGGGAAGTTCCTCTTAAAGGATAAGCATCACCGGTACAAAATGGTGGAAAGTTATAGTGTAAATAGAATTTTTCCTCGCCTTGGTGGGTTGGCATATCTATCATGTTTGACTCTCTGGAAGTTCCTAAAGTTACTGTTGCTAATGCTTGGGTTTCTCCACGTGTGAAAATAGCAGAACCGTGTACAGATGGTAAATAGTCAATCTCACACCAAATAGGTCGGATATCTGTGGTTTTTCTACCGTCTAAACGAAGACCTTCAGAAAGAGTAAGTTCTCTTACGGCTTCTTTTTCAATTTTGTGGTAATAGGTTTTTATTAAGTCGCTATTTTCTGCTAATTCTTCTTCAGAAAAAAGTGCCATTACCTCTTCTTTTACAGCATCAAAAGCTTCGGTGCGTTCTCTTTTTCCATAACCGCCTTTAGCTATGTCATAAATTTTTTGGTAAGCTGCTTCACGCACTTTAGCTGCAATAGCATCGTCACTTTTAGCAGGTGCATATTCTCTCACTGGTTTTTTTCCGAAAGCTTCCGCTAAGCGAAGTTGAGCCACACATTGAATTTTAATAGCATCGTGAGCAAATTTAATAGCATCTGCCATTTCTTCCTCTGAAATTTCTTTCATTTCTCCTTCTACCATCATTACGGAATCTGCTGAAGCACCAATAACCATATCAATATCCGATTCTAGCAATTGACTCCTACTTGGATTAATGATGAATTCGCCATTGATTCTGCCTACACGAGCTTCTGAAATAGGACATTCAAAAGGCACATCTGAAAGTTGAATTGCTGCTGATGCTGCAAGTCCTGCTAATGCATCCGGCATTACTTCTTCATCGTGTGACATTAACTGAATCATCACTTGGGTTTCTGTTTTATAATCGGATGGGAATAATGGGCGCAATACACGGTCCACAATACGCATGGTTAAAACTTCGCCATCACTTGGTCTTGCTTCTCTTTTAAAGAAACCGCCGGGATAACGACCTGCCGCAGCAAATTTTTCTCTGTAGTCCACAGT
>MNYN01000048.1 GCA_001873105.1 Flavobacteriaceae bacterium CG2_30_34_30
AATACTGATTACTGATTACTTATTACTGATTACTGATTACTGATTACTGAATATTGAATACTAAGGTGTTAGTATGTGATTTTTGAGATAAAAAAGTAAATTAAATATTTTTTGGCGAGGTAGCTCAGTTGGTTAGAGCGTCGGATTCATAACCCGGAGGCCGCGGGATCGTGCCCCGCTCTCGCTACTTAATAACTCCTTTCCAATCGAAAGGAGTTTTTTTTACGTATAATTTCTTAAAAGTTTTTTGTAAAAGGTATTTATTTCTTACTCCCTAGCCTTTCATTTTTTTCAATGACCCCTCCATTTTGACCACCTCTTGCTCCCCTTTCTTTATGTTTTTTTAGGGTAAATGTTTTGCTTTCTATCTCGTTACCTCCTGCAATAACTACTTAAGGAATAGTACGTTTGTCGGCATACGTCAATTGTTTTCTAATTTTCACAACATCCATATCAATTAGATTTTTAGGAACTTTATATCTTTTCTTCTATACATTAAATATTGCTAGATTATTTTTTTAAAAACTTAGTTTCAAGCTCTCTCTGGTCTGTGCTTACCTTTAATAAATATAAACCGGATGCAAGACCCGAAACATTTACAGAGGTTATGTTATCGCTATCTTTTGAGATGCTTTTTATCAGGCTGCCGTTTGCATCAAATATAGAAAGTTTATGAATAATCTGCCCTTTTAGGTTAATATGCAATACCTCAGCAACAGGGTTTGGATAGAGTTTTATATTTATTTTATTTAAGGTAAAATCCTCTGTGGATAAGGTTAGGTCTTCATAAATACGTACATGTCCTGCATCAATACCTCCGCTGTCATTAAGAGGTGCTCCAATAGCAACCGTGTTGGGATCAGGCATACTTACCGAAGCACCTGATTGATCACCAGCAGCTTCACTATCTATATCAGGATTTTGTTGTACCCACGCACTACCGTTCCATGTGTATATACGTACATGACCGGAAGAAGATCCATTGCCGTTATTTGAAGGTGCTCCTATTGCTACTGTATTAGCATCTGGCATACTAACAGCAGAGCCTGATCTGTCATCGGCTCCTTCGCCATCCATGTCAGCACCTTTTTGCATCCATGTACTACCATTCCATGTATAAACACGCACATGTCCGGCATCAGTACCATTACCGTCATTTCTAATAGCCCCAATAGCCACGGTATTGGCATCAGGCATACTTACAGACCAGCCTGACTGGTCATTAGCAGCTTCCCCATCGATATCCATACCTTTTTGAATCCAAATCCCTATTGTTTCATTATAGCTGAAAACACTTACAGTACCGGAATCATTACCATTGTTATTATTCAAATTAGCCCCAACCGCCACCGTGAAGTTATTAGGCATACTGACTGAACGGCCAAAAAAATCACTAGCTGCTTCGCCATTTATATCAGCACCTTTTTGCATCCATGTACTACCACTCCATGTATAAACACGCACATGTCCGGAATCATTACCATTACCGTCATTTCTAATAGCCCCAATAGCCACGGTATTGGCATCAGGCATACTTACAGACCTGCCTGACTGGTCATTAGCAGCTTCCCCATTTATATCAATACCTTTTTGAATCCATGTACTGCCGTTCCATGTGTATATACGTACATGACCGGAATCATTACCATTACCGTCATTAAAAGGTGCTCCTATTGCTACTGTATTAGCATCTGACATGCTTATCGAACTGCCTGACAAATCACCGGCTGCTTCGCCATCCATGTCAGCACCTTTTTGCGTCCATGTACTACCATTCCATGTATAAACACGCACGTGTCCGGCATCAGTACCATTACCGTCATTTTGAGTAGATCCAATTGCTACTGTGTTGCTATCAGGCATACTTATCGACACACCTGATTCGTCATTAGCTGCTTCGCCATTGATATCTTGTCCTTTTTGGGTTTGGGCTGCACTGTTAAAAGATAAAAAGTTGAAAATAAGCATTAATACTAAAAACGTATATTTTGTTTTCATAATTTGTTGATTTTATATTTAAAATGTTGACTTTCTCTCATTTGTATGTTACCTGACTAAAAATTGAATGGTTTTAATAAAAATCATAACTGCGATAATTGGTGCGATATCTAACTATATTAATCCTATGTATCCTATTTTTTTTTGCTTGATTACAAAGTCATATATACTTAAAAAGATAGTAAAATGCAGAAGTAACGGTATAGATAAAAAGACTTCTTTGCCTCGGCTGTAACTACTGAAATTTAGTAAAAGAAAGAACAAAGCAATGGCAAGCCCAAATAATATACCGTTTTACAAAGTTTCATCGCAGGGTTTTATTTTTAATTTTTATTGTTTTTTTATCATATCTTCCACTCCCATAGATTTCATAATTTGCTTCTCTAATTCATCTCCTTGTTTCTTTTTCTCATCAATTAACTTTTGATAGTGCTTCTGGCAGATTTTATCACCCTCCCCACATTCTTGTTGTTTTTTCTTCAAAGTCTCCATTTGTTGCGCTATTGCCATCATTTTTTGCTGAAACTCCATCATTTTTTGATTCATGTTACTAACACCGTTGCCGCTAGTACCCATGATTTCTTTTAATAACCCAAAGGGTTTATATCTAGTAGCATCAAACTGCTTTTTTTCCTTAGAGATACTCACTAGTTCTTCTTGCATATAATTGTTTTTTGCACTTTCAATTTTTGCAAATACGGCTAATCGGTTACATTTTTCAAAGACTTCATCTTTTATAATCCCCACTAAAAAACCAACTTTTGGGAAAGAGGTTTTAATGGGAGTAGGGTTTTTATCAAAATAAATATTCAAGTAAGACTCTGTATTTGCTCCATATATTTTCCCTGCGTAACCCTGTAAGATTCCATCCCATTGAAAAGAGGATGGAAGGTGCATCGGTTCATCAGGAATTATACCAGGATATGCTTGGTCATTAAAAAATGACAACATACCGAGATGTTGCATTATAAATGAATCACTCGAAGATTTATGAGTAGCAACTGTGAATGCTCTTTTTTGATTATTTTTAATGTCAAGACCATAAAAAACGATTTGGCGGTTGGACAACCATACCGCTCCATCAAATCTCATGTGTTCATTATCCATGCTAGCAAATAATGTTTCTGTCTCTTTCGGAAAAAACATAGATCCGTCTGTTGTATTGACATAATACGTGATATTATTTAGTCTCCTAATTTTACCCTTATCTTTAAATTCTATGTTTGAAATTATCTTGTAGTCGAAATAAAAAGTGGATGAAATATTGTCTTCGGAGTTAGGAATCTGACCACTTTCCTCGGTTAATTCAGCAAGGCATTGTGCCGAAACAACAGAAGTAGATATCAAAGAGATGAGCAGTATAAATAATTTTTTTTTCATGAGAACAGCATTTGAAAAAGGTTGTTTTGTTTGTTTTTTTTGCAAACTAAAGGCTAATCGGGTTATGCTGTGTTAGCCTTTAGCTTATGATTCCTGCAAGTTTATTTAATTTGACCCTTGTACATTAAATTAAACAGGTTGTTTTATAAATGCCTATGGTATAATAAACCGTTCTGTTTCCGTCGGTAATTTTTCCGGTTATAAAATAGCCATAACTTTCTTTGGTAATATTTACGTTGGTAAGCCTTAAAGTTCGGTTGCCCCAGGTAATCATTTTTACGTTTACGCCGATTGCATTGCTTCCGGTATTGATAATTGCAATTTCTTCTTTTGTTTTGGCTCCTTGGAAATTGTTCCTGTCGTCAAACTCTGTCTGATAAAGTATCGTTTTTAGATTATACCCATCTTTCTCAATAAATCCATACGCAAAAGAAACGAATGCATAATTATTGTTTTTTGTGCTTACCGAACTCACTTTCGCATCAAAACATTCCCCGCCATTTTTAATCCTGTTATAAAGCTCGGCAAATACAGGGTTGGTACCTATGGGAAGTGTGATTTGCGGCGTTTGAGCCGCAACTCCGCCAGAATTTAAGTTAACTTGAGCGTTCATACTGCTTACTTGCATAAAAATGTAGGTAAGTGTGATAAAAAGGATTTTGTTTAAGGAAGTAAAAAACCGGTTTTTTTGTCCGAATGATTTTTTTGAATTTTTCATGATTCGTGTTTCTAATGATTAGAATTATTAATTGGTTACGTATTTACTATTTTAGCATTTAAAGTTTTACAAATTCCACTCGCCTGTTTTTTGCTTTGCCATCCGGTGTTGCATTACTTGCAACAGGCTCGGTTTCTCCTTTGCCCATTACCTGCATGCGATTGCCCGTAATAGGAAAATGATTACTTAAATAGACTTTTATTGCAGCGGCTCTTTTTTCTGAAAGCTTTAAATTTGCATCGGCACTGCCATCGCTGTCTGTATGACCAATAATTTTTATGGTCACCTCAGGATTATCGGCTAATGCTTGTCCTAATTCATCTAAAATTTTAAAACTGCTTGGTTTTATGATGGCCTTATTCACATCGAAAAGGATTTCGTTGGTTTCAAACTTTCCGGTTTCTAGCAATGCGTGCCTTGTGTCTTCGCCGGCAATAGCCAACCTGAGATTGCTAATATAAAAGTGTTCTTCTTCGCCGCCTGCCGTATTAAAACTTATCGAATTGTAATTTGCCGGTCCGAAAGCACGCGGAATATCCCATGCTTTTTCCTCATTCAAATAAACCCTCAGCCTGTTTTTTTGCCTCCATAAGGCCACATGAACTGTTTTATTTTTTAAGGTAAACTGTTTGGTGTTTTTGCCGTTTTGTATAATTTTATCACGATTTAAATAGGTTAGGATTTCTGTTTCACCGGTATATTCAAAATTTTTGGGTTTCAAACGCAATCGCACGCCATCGGTTCCTGTGCCAAAACGACTCCATTGTGTAAAGTCTTTTTGCCTGTTTTTTACGGCAATTATATTTACCCATATTCCATCGGAATACCAATCGAAATTATTACTGACTGTCAGATCAAATTCAAAGGTGCAATTGTCTGGAATTTGAGTAATCCCGTCCGGGGTAAATTCACCAAGTCCCAATTGCAACCAACGTTCTTCTTGATTATCAAGTGTAATGACCTCCCCCGAGGAGTTGGTGTTCCAGGTTACTGGAAAATCTCCTACAGCATCATTTTTAAAGGTGTCAGAATAGATGACTTTACTACCCGAAACAAAGTCTTTACTAGATGTAACTATCGTGCTATTCTCTTGATTAGCACTTCCTATAATAGGTTCACCTTTTTTTCTTTTATTGTTCTTTTTTTTAGGGGCATCTAGAATGCTGTCTAAAACACGTTCTGAGCTTTTTTCTACTTCCCTATCGGTTCTTTTTTCTACTGTACGTTCTACGGAACGTTCGGCTGCCTTTTCGACCTTATCTCCTAGTTTTTTCCAAAACTGTGCTTGTGTAGGATAAGCAAAAAGAAAGCAACAAATAAAAATTATTAATTTCATAGCTAAAGTTTTTAGTACAATTATTCGAAACAGTATTACTCCTATTTATGCATTTATTTTTTTATAATATTTTTATATATCACACCTTCTTCCGATGTAATTTTTGTAATATATTGCCCAGAAACAAGCGTTGAAACATCGATACTTTCTGTTACATTAGAGAGGGATTTTTCAAATACCAACTGCCCTAAAAGGTTGTGAATTTCTATACTTTTTAACGTGGAAGATGCATTGATATGTAAAATGTCTTGAACAGGGTTTGGGTATAGCGTGATTTCTACAGAATTAAACTCTGGAGTACTTAACACATCTTGATTAGCAATAATAACATCAATTGCTACATTTTCTGGAAAAGGAGTCAAATCCTGATTAAAAATACCCCACATATTAGTTGTGGTGTTATAAAAAATACCAGTATTGTGGGGTAAACTAACTTGAAATGGTACCCCCCCAATACCCCAATAATGAGCATACACAAAAGTTGCATTTGGATTACCGTTAAGAATAGGATCGTCAAGCATCATAGCAGCTCCATCTATATTTCCTGGTCCGGAAGTGAAAGTAGCTGGCAGAGCTGATACGGCACTTCCAACCATAACTTTGAAAGCTGCTCCCATTGGAATACCTACTCCGTCTTCTACATATAAGGCTCTTACAGTTCCATTGAAATAGTTTCCATAAACAAGGGGATTGTACACCTGATTAGGATTCCAGTAGTTGCTATAAAACAAATAGGTGCCAGAATTAACCCCCGGGATATCCAGATTGGTAATATTTCCACTGGTATTTGCAGCCGTAGCTATATGTGTATAGACCTGACTATCATCAGCGATATAGATATTAAACTTAGCTCCTGCCGGCATAGCTGCAAGATTTTCATTAAATATTGTCCAAGAATTAGTGGGTACATCATAATATAAACCCGTAGGGTTGTCATTAAATACCCCATCCCAGTGTTGACTAAACACTACGTTTGCACTGGGGTTGCCATTAAGATCTGGATGGTTGATAAAAGTTATTTGGCCTGAAGTATTTTCAAGTGTGGCGGTGTGCACATAAATTTTATCTTGTGCGGTCAATGTTAATGTTAGTAACACTAAGCATAACGTTGTGTAAATTGTTTTCATTTGTTTATAAATTTTATGGTTAATTGTTTATTAAAAAAGTTGTTAAACCTTTTATATCGGGGCTTTTCCCCATTTTTCATTTATTAATGTTTTATTTTTTTATAATGGTTTCATTCATAGTTGTTTATTTTTTAAAGTGTGTTTCTTTAATGAGTTTGTTTTTATGCATTATTTTTAAAATGTATGCCCCGTTTTTTAAGTGATTGATGTTTAAATAAATTTTGTTCTTCGGTATTTCGTCTAAACTGCCTTCATATATGTTTTTTCGTTTCATAGCATACATAAATGTTACCCTATCTATCAGAATATCGACTTATTATAACAGCCAAACAATGAGCCGCTCTCCAATTCATTAACAATATTATAACGTTATATTCTTACCCGCTATAAATATTGTAACCAATGCTATAACAAATATAACATTGCTATAAAGTACTGATTTTCAGTATAATTATTTTAAAAAAAATGAAAATGAAATTTATTTAAAGACAATTTTCCCTTATTAACAGTAGGGAAATCAACAATGAGGCAATTTCTGAAATGAAGAAAAACACAAAAATACATCGCAAATTCTGCTCCATTTATTTTTTATTGAGCCTTATTAAAAATGGAAAATATTATAAAATAATTAAGTAAAAGCCACAGCTAATAGCATTAGGTTTCTTTGTGTTTGCTGGTGTACTCCGAAGGTGAGCAACCATACATGTTTTTAAAGCATTTGCTAAAGTAAGCGTGGTCGTTAAAACCGACACTATAGCCAATTTGGGAGATATTGACATCGGAGCTTTTCAATAGTTGAGTGGCTAATTTAAGACGTTGAGAGCGAATAAATTCTGAAGCCGACAAACCTATCAAAGCTTTTAACTTTCTGTGTAACTGCATTCTGCTCATGCCTACAGCTTCGCAAAATTCATCAATGTGAAAGGAAGATTCTATTAATTTTGTATCTAATACAGCTTGGACTCTTTCTAAAAAAAGTTCATCGGCCGCGTTAATGGCAACATCTTTTGGCCTTAATATCACTTCTTGGCTATAACGATTTTGAAGTATTTTTCGGCTTTCAATCAGTTTTTCAACTTTTAACTGCAAAAGGTCTTCGTTAAAAGGCTTGGCAACATAGGCATCTGCACCCGTTTTAATTCCTTCTATTTCATTCTCTTCACCCGCTTTCGCAGTCAACAAAATAATGGGTATATGACAGGTGCGTTCATCAACTTTAAGGGTGTTACACAATGCTATCCCATCAACCAAAGGCATCATAACATCGCTGATGATGATATCTGGAATATGCATGATTGCCAATTCAATGCCCTCTTTGCCCTCTTTAGCGAGCAAGATTTGATAACTGTCTTCAAACAAGCTGCTCACGTAGTTCCTTACATCTTCATTATCATCTACCACTAACAGAATGGGCTGATCACCCTCTTGACAGCCATTGGTATGCTCTGGCAAATCCTGATTAAAATCTGTTGTTGTGCCTGTAGGGTGTGTTTGAGGTTGAATGGCAATAGCTGTATCTGCAAACTCAGTATCTCTAAAGAATTTTTTTCCTACAGCTAAGGTCACACTAAAATCTGTCCATTCGTTTGGCGTACTTTTCACGGTAATTGTTCCTTTATGCAAAGCAACCAAATCTTTAACCAAAGCCAAGCCGATACCAACACCTGGGTTGTTGTGGTTTACTTGGTAGAATCGTTTAAATATATTCTCTATTTCTTCGGAGGAAAGTCCTAATCCGGTATTTTTTACCTGCAAGTGCAATACATCATTTTTTACAAAGGAGTTACAAATTACGGTTCCTTTAGCTGGTGTGTATTTCAGGGCATTGGAAAGCAAGTTCATCACTATCTTTTCCAGAATATTTTTGTCAAACCAGCTTAGATGTTCAACAGGCTCGATATTAATTTTATAATCGATTTCTTTCTGTATGGCTAAAAACGTGAAACTGTCGGCTATCTGGCCTATAAAAGAGGGTAAATTTCCTTCGCGAACGCCTAATTTTAAATACCCCGCCTCAATCTTTGAGATATCCAGCAACTGATTAACCAAAGAAAGTAAACGGTCAGAATTTCGTTGTATCATTTCAAACGTATGCTGAACCTCAGACGTTAGGTTTTCTTGTTTTAATTGTTTCTGTATGGGTCCGGAAATGAGCGTGAGCGGTGTGCGAAATTCATGGGAAATATTGGCAAAAAAATTAGATTTTGCTTTGTCTAATGCAAGTAGCTTTTTGTTTGTTTTTTGGCGGTTTCGATACAAAATCATAAAAAGCGTGCCTCCGAGTATTATCAAACCTACACTTGACAGAAATAGGTTTTGTTGATTTTTTTTCTGATGGGCTACCAAATCGTTTTGTGTTTTTAGCAAAACGATTTCCTGATCTTTTAGCTGAGCCTGATATTTCTTTTCGAGCTCCATAGCCAGCTTAGTATTTTCATTTTCGTAGATTGTATCTTTTAATAAAAGTGCCTGGTACATATAATTAAATGCATTTTTATAATCTTTTTTAGCCTCATACAGATAGGCATAATCTTTAAATAAATCTTTTTTTCGTTTGTCAGTGCTAAACCCGGTTTTTTTCAACACAGCCATGGCAGAATCCAGATAAGACAACCCTTTGTCGAGTTGGTTCATCTTACGGTATAATGCGCCAAAACTCTGATACGCTTCACCTATACTTATGGAATCTTTTGTTTTTTTTAGGGTTTGCAAACGCTTTTGGTAATAATACGCAGCAGACGGAAAATTTTCTGTGACTGACTCAATCGATGCTAACGTATGATACGATTTGGCCAAAAAAGTGAAGTCCTGCATCCTGTTGTAGTAAGGCAACACAGATTTTATATAAGCCCTAGCTGAATCTAAGTGTTCTTCGGTAAACTCCTCCTGTGACATGAATCCGTGCCACTCTGCCAACCTGTATTTGGCTCGGTTAATCAGCTTTTCGTTCCCGGCATCATTTGCCAAAGCCAATGCCTGCAAAATATACGATTTGGCTTGCATCACGCCTTCCTTAGTAAACGTAAATTTGGAAATTTCTGAGCGGTAAACTTTCGACATAAAATAGGACTCCAAAACCGTTTTATCTAAGGCGTACAAAGAATCTATCCGATCAAAATAATTGAGTGCTCTATCATCTTTTCGTTGTTTGTAATATATAATTCCTAATTGTAAAAGTGCATTACTTAACAATAGACGGTCATTAATTTTGGAAGCAATCTGTGCAGCTGTTTTAGCATACGTCTCACTTGAGTCTCTGACGCTATTTTCGATTAGTTTTGAAAGATTAAGGTTGAGTTGTGCCTGGTATTCATCGGTATGGTTTAAGTTTAAAAGGGCTTTAAGAGAATCTATTTCCTCTTTTTGTTGCCCGAATAATGCAAGACCAAACAAAACCAAAAGAAAAGTGAGATAAGTCTTCACAACAGAAGTAAATTATGTTCTAGATTATAAAATTAGGATTTTTTAAATAAAAACAGGTAAAACACTTAAATTATAATGCTAATATTTTAAACAAAGGGATGATTAATTACATTTTTTTAAGAAATTAAAGGATAATTACAGCTAAATGGATTTCTATTTTAGCTTTTGAAGTAACGCCTCTAAAGAAATAATTTCTTGCTCCCCACTTTTCATGTTCTTTAAAGTAAAAGTCTTTGTTTGTAATTCATTGCCGCCAGCTACTATTACGTAAGGAATAGTACGTTTGTCGGCATACGTCAATTGCTTGCCCATTTTAACTGCCTCCGGGTAGAGTTCTGAGGCAATGTTATTTTTCCGTAAGGCGGTAATTGCCTGCATGGCGTATAATGCTTCTGCTTCTCCAAAATTAATAAACAAAACTTTGGTGTTTTCCTCTACGGTTTTTGGAAAAAGCCCAAGTTCTTCTAAAACAAGATACATACGATCTAAACCAAAGGAAATCCCAACGCCACTTACTCCTTTTAATCCAAATATTCCAGTAAGATCATCATAACGACCGCCGCCGCCTATGCTTCCCATTTGTACCTTTTTGGGAGCACTCACTTCAAAAATAGCTCCGGTATAGTAATTTAAACCTCTTGCTAAGGTGACATCCAGTTCTAACTTTGACGATTTTAAGCCCAGACTTTGTATGGTTTTTATCACAAATCGTACTTCTTCAATTCCTTTTCTTCCTGTTTCTGAAGTGGCTAAAAGTTGCGAAAGACTATTTAATTTATCTTCATTGCTTCCGGTAAAGCTAAATAAGGGTTGTAAGTTTTCAATGGCACGTTTAGAAATTCCTTTTTCCAACAATTCCTTTTTCACTCCCTCCTCGCCTATTTTATCGAGTTTGTCTATGGCTACCGTAAAATCAATAAGTTTGTCTTCGGCACCAATCACTTCTGCAATTCCGGAAAGGATTTTGCGATTGTTGATTTTTATACTACTTCCATTGAGTTTTAGTTTTTCAAAAACATCATCATAGAGTTGCACAAGCTCTACTTCTTGCCATAAGGAATCACTTCCAACGACATCGGCATCGCATTGCCAGAATTCTCTGAATCGGCCTTTTTGCGGTCTGTCTGCGCGCCAAACAGGTTGCATTTGGTAGCGTTTAAATGGAAAAGTAATTTCATTTTGATGTTGTACCACATATCTGGCAAATGGCACGGTAAGGTCGTAGCGTAGGGCTTTTTCAGAGATTTTGGGGGTTAACCAAGCGCTATTTTTAATGGAAAAAAAATCTTCCTCTACTTTATTCAAATACTCTCCACTATTCAAAATCTTAAAAATAAGTCGATCGCCTTCTTCTCCATATTTTCCCATTAGGGTTTCTGAATTTTCAAAAGAGGGAGTTTCTATGGGTTGAAAACCATAAAGTTGAAAACATTTTTTTATTGTTTCCATGATGTAGCTTCGCTTTGCTACTTCTTGAGGTGAAAAATCTCTTGTGCCTTTGGGAACGGATGGTTTTTTTGCCATAGTAATTTCTTTAAAGCACAAATATCTTTAATTCTAACGAAAAAATATTGTTAAAAGTAAATAACTATTTTTTTTTACCATTAATAGTAAGCTATTACTTGAAGTTGATCCTTATCTGCACCAAAGTAAACAAAAACATTATCATTTCCCTGAGCACCTAATAATCCGCCAAATATTATGGTATAAGTTCCCGGTGGTAAGGATACATAATCAGAACCTGTGCTATAAAAAAAGCGGTCCGCTCCTTTGGTTGTACTTCCATTGGAATAAAATTGGGCAGTAAGCGCGTAGGTTGTTGGCAAATAAGTGGACGTAGCGTGTTTATAAATAAAAACAGTAGATTTTACTGTTCTAGCACCATTATCACTTATTTTTTGAGAAGTATTTCTTTCTATTCTCCAACTTAAAGAATAATTTATTTCAATTATTGCATTTACAGGTAATGAAAAAGAAGGAAAAATGTAATCACTTGGGGCTAAATAGGTGAAATTATCTCCAGTTCCTGTTTGTACAACTTTTTGCTCTCTATTGTTTGGAATATAATCTTCACTATCCATTATAAATCGAATATTATCTGTTCTTTCTCCTAATACCAAATCACCTTCCTTGTTTGCAAAAACTCTGGTTGTGGATTTCGCTCCTAGATTATTAGGATTATAGGCTGCACTTAGTCCTTCTAATTTAATTGTAGAAGTTGCTCCAGCTACGTGAAGTGTAGCCTTTGGGGTAGTAGTATTAATTCCTACTTGAGCAAGAGTAAATAAAGGAAATAAAAAAATTAATAGCTGTTTCATCTTTTATTTTTTTATTGATAAAATCGTAATCTTAATAAGGATTCTGCTCCTCCAAATAAAACTTCTGTGGTATTGTTAACATGTCCTGCAATATTTGCATAAAAATTAATGGTATAAGTACCTGCAGGTAACGTTATATAGGCAAAACCATTATTATAAAAAGTTCCCGAGCCTCCATTTGTGGATATGTTATAATAGTTTTGGCTTATCTGTCCAAATTCATTAGCAATGCCGGTAATGGTAAAAAAGGTTTTAATTTGTCTGGACTCTCCATCAAAAATTCTAATTCCTGTTTGGTTTCCCATATTATAGGAAGCAAATATATTATAAGACAAACTATACTTCACTTCAATAAAAGATTCTGCTTGCGTGATTATTTGATAGCTATAAATATTGGTTGTTGTGTTGGATGCTCCAATATTACTTGCTAATACTTTTGAAGAAAATGTAGAAGAAGCATCAATTATGCTTATAGAAGTTGTTCCAGTTTGTGAAGAGGATAGTGTAATATTACCATTTTTTTCTACATAGGATGGTGCTAACTTTGTCCCATCATTTAACACATTATTTGCCTGACTTAACGACTCTAATCTAACAGTTGCACTTTCACCGGCAACATGTAAAGCTGCTTCCGGTATTGTTGTACCGATTCCTACTTGGGCAAAACCAAAGGTTGAAAAAATAAGTAAACAAAAATTGTAGAATATCTTCATATAAAGGCTTTTAATAAATGCGCATTAATAACATATCCTGGTCTAAACCAAAATTTACAAAGGTAGAATCTGTTGTAGATCCACTACCTACACTTCCATAAAAACTTATTATGTGTGTTCCTATATCCAAAAAAATATAAGTAGATGCATTATTATAATATGTAGTATTAACACCATTTAAACTAGAGTTTATATAGCACTTTGAGGTCATACCAAATTTTCTGTCTGTATTTCCATTAAGTAAAATATAGTTTCGAATAACCCTTGCCAATTGGTCTGTAATCTTCTCATTGATATCATTTAAGGAAACCTTGAAACTAATACTATATTTAATTTCAAGGTATGAGGGTCTTGTAACTGTAACTTCTTTTGTAATAAGCTCTTGCTCCACATTATCTACATTAATTTGATAAACATTTGTAGAAGGCAGGGTTCCGTCAATTTCATCGTTTTCCTCTGTGTTGTATAGCAAATCAAACTCTAAGGTTAGTACACCATTTTCATCTACATACAACGGAGCATTTACCGTGTTTCTATTAGACAAATTATTAAGACTGTCAAGCATTTCTATACGAAAGGTTGATTCTGAACCCGCAATATGAAGTTTTTGTGCGGGTTCACACGTGTTTATCCCTACATTGTTCGTCTGTGAAAAGCCCATAGAAACAATAAAAGAGAAAAATATAAGTAGGTATATATTTCTCATAGTAAAAAATGTTTGATAGGGGATTGCAATTTAATAAAAAAATATAAATATCCGCTTAAATACAATTATTTTCGATTAAGTGTAAATATTTTGTCTTATTTTTCCTCGTTTAAGATTAAAAAATATTGTTTTTATCAAAAAAACGCTTTTATATCTACTATTAAGTTATATGAGATAACCAAAAAGGATAATCTTAAATTTTAAATGAAAATAAAATTGGCGTATGAATTGTAACTTTATCAATTAAAAGTAGTCTTATAGTCCAAAATAATAATTAATGTTTTCACTGCTTAGAGAAAATATCCGTATTGCTTTAGATTCCATTCGGACACAACTATTGCGCACAATTCTTACCATCTTAATAATAGCCATTGGAGTCTTTGCCTTAGTTATAATATTAAGTGCAGTAAAATCGCTCGAAAACACTATAGCGGGAGATTTTTCATCTATGGGTGCAAATACATTTAACATCCAACGTTATGATTTGCTTATACAAGTAGGAGGAAATGTGGAGCGTCAAAAAATAAATCCCATTATAAGTTATAACAACATTAGAGAATTTGAAGTAAAATACAGCCATCCATTGACTCAAACGTCGGTTTCTTTTACGGGAACCACAGGTGCAGAAGTGAAATACGACAATAAAAAAACAGATCCAGAAGTACAGGTTTTGGGAGTAAACCAAAACTTTTTATCTAATTCCGGATTGGAATTACAAGAAGGCAGAGGCTTTACTATTTTTGATATTGAAAATAACAACAACGTTTGTATCCTCGGAGCTGATTTTATGAAAGGCCTCTTTAAGGACGAAAACCCTATGGATAAAACCATTAGCATACGGGGAGCAAAGTTTAAAGTTATTGGTGTTTTAGAAGAAAAGGGATCCACTTTTGGAAACAATCAAGATTTACGTGTTTTGGTGCCTATACAAATAGCAAGGGGAATTTTTACAGAACCAAATATCAACTACAACATAAGTGTAAAAATTGACAATACAGACCTTATGGACAGTGCCCAAGAAGAAGCTATTATTACCTTTAGAAACATACGAGGTCTAAGTCCATTAGAAGAAAATAATTTTGGCATAGTACGAAGTGATGATTTAATTAATCGCATTACCAGTATTACAGGATATTTGGAGGCTGCTGCTTGGATTATTAGTATCATTACCATCTTTGGATCCTCTATAGCATTAATGAATATTATGCTTGTCTCTGTTACCGAAAGAACCAGAGAAATTGGGGTAAGAAAATCTTTAGGAGCTAAAAGAAATACCATTGCCACACAGTTTTTAATTGAAACTATTTTAATTGGTCAAATGGGCGGGGTTTTAGGTATTATTCTAGGGCTTCTTGGCGGCTTTGGTTTTGCTGCAGTTGTAGGATTTACATTTACGGTGCCTTGGTTTGCAATGCTGGCAGCAACCATAATTTCCTTTGTTGTAGCAGTTATTGCTGGTTCCTATCCTGCAGCTAAAGCAGCACGTTTAGACCCTATTGAGTCTTTGCGGTATGAATAATTTTTACGAAAACAGACTTTTAATACTTTTATATTTTTCTCCATTCGAAATAAAAGCGCCTTGTTGTATTAATTGAAATTTATCTAAATTTTTATCTTCTGAATATTCTTTTGATGCCCTTAAAATATCAACTTTGTCATCTTCTACAATATTTTTCTCAAGCCAAAGAACACCTTCTTTGGTGAGTAAATCCACATCTGCATTTTTTATCTTAATTAAAAATAAGTGCATTGCCATTGTATCAAAGTGAAAAAGAAAGAGTTGGCTTTTACTTAAGTTTTCTAAATAAAATGCTTTAGATAATACTCCCTCCCAAATCAAATCACTAAAGATATCGATTTCGTCTTCCGCTACTTCTGGTTTCTCTTCTTTGATTTTTTTCCATTCGTCTGCTGTTATAGTCTGCGTAGCTAAAAAAGTGATGAACTCAGGGTGTAACTCTTTTAATTGTTCCTTAGTTAATCTGGTATATTTCATTATATAGATTTGAGACTTGAGATATGAGAAAAGCCTTTGGAATTTCTTCTAAAGGCTTTTACATTATGTATGTTGCAATTTTTATTTTACTTCTCCTACTACAGAAAAAGAAAAATTAGATACTACCGCTCTGTGAAAACGAATAGTTGCTTCATATTGTCCGGTACGTTTAATTAAACCACCGGGAATAGTAATAAATTTTCTTTCAATAGTAACGCCTTCTTTTTGAAGAGCTTCCGCTAAATCTGCGTTAGAAATAGAACCAAAAAGTTTATCCCCTTCACCTGTTTTAGCAGTAAGTTTTATTTCTAGACTAACAAGTTTGTTTGCTTCTGCTTTTGCATCATCAATAGCTTTTTGCTCTTTATAGGCTCGTTGCTTTAACGTTTCTGCTAATACTTTTTTTGCAGAGGATGTCGCTAAAATAGCTTTCCCTTGAGGAATTAAAAAGTTTCTTCCGTATCCGTTTTTCACGGCTACTAAATCGTCAGCAAATCCTAGATTTTCAACGTCTTTTTTTAATATAACTTCCATGTCTTGCTATTTTTTATTTTAATAAATCTGCTACGTAAGGCATTAAAGCCAAATGGCGTGCTCTTTTTACGGCAACGGCAACTTTACGTTGGTACTTTAAAGAGGTTCCTGTTAATCTCCTTGGCAACAGTTTTCCTTGTTCGTTTACAAGTTTTAATAAAAAATCTGCATCTTTATAGTCGATATACTTAATACCTGACTTTTTAAAACGGCAGTATTTTTTGTTTTTACTTGTATCTATATTAAGAGGTGTAAGATATCTTATCTCGCCGTCTTTTTTTCCTTTAGATTGTTGTTCTAATGTTGACATAATTAAGCAGCAGTTTCTTTGTTTCTATTTCTTCTTTTTTCAGCCCAAGCAATGGCGTGTTTGTCTAATTTAACAGTAAGATAACGCATAACTCGTTCATCTCTGCGAAAGGTAAGTTCATACGGATTAATAACCTCTCCTGGTGCTGTAAATTCAAATAAGTGATAAAAACCACTTTTTTTGTGTTGAATTGGGTATGCTAATTTTTTAAGCCCCCAATTTTCCTTGGATATCATCTTTGCATTGTTAGAAACAAGAAAATCTTCAAATTTCTTAACTGTTTCCTTTATCTGTTCTTCAGATAAAACGGGATTCAAGATGAAAACAGTTTCGTAATGATTCATAAATTTGTGTTTATTTGTATTAATAGTATTCCTTTGTAATAAAGGCGGGTGCAAAAATAGTTTATTATTTACAATTATCAAAGGGTTTATTTGCTGATTTTATTCCTACAAAATCAATACTTTAACATATTTTATTACGATAAAAGTTAAATTAAGTTGCACTTTATCGATAAATTGCCTATTATTGTGGTATTAAACTAAGATTAAAACTGTGGATAAAGTTATTCTTAACTGTGCGATTGTAGATGATTCGAGCCTGCAAAGGTTGTCTATTGTACGATTGGTTCAAAACCACCCCTCATTAAATTTGGTTGCAGAGTACAATAATGCTATTGAAGCAAAAATGGGTTTGATGAATAATGCTATTGACCTAATTTTTCTGGATATTGAAATGCCTATTCTTTCCGGATTTGATTTATTAGATGATTTAAAACAGAAACCACAAATTATTTTTGTAACAGGAAAAACAAAATATGCTTTTAAAGCCTTTGATTATGATGCGGTAGATTATTTGAGAAAACCTATTACTAAAGAGCGCTTTTTGAGTTCTGTACATAAAGCAATTACAAACTATAAACTTAAAAACGAAGAGGGCTTTGACGATGAAGATTTTATTTTTGTAAAAAGTAATTTAAAAAAACGAAAAGTTTTTCTTAACGAGCTTAAATATATTGAAGCACTTGGCGATTATGTTAAATTAGTTACCGATCACGAATCTTTAGTGGTGTTATCTACGATGAAATCATTTGCCGCTTTACTCCCACAAGAACGTTTTATGCGTGTTCATAAATCCTACATTGTAAACCTAGACAAAGTAGAACGTTACAATAGTAAAACAGTGGAAATTGAAAAAGAGTTATTACCCCTAAGTAGAAACAGAAAAGCACAGTTAGTAGAAGCACTTAGTTCTTCTTTTGACGCCTAATAATTATCTACATCTATTTGAAACTTGACACTTCTGAATTCTTTAATAGACAAAAACTTTCTTTCCACTTTTCTAATGCTCTCTTTCGTTTTTTGAAGCGATTGTTCTTTCGGAATTTTCACTAAAATATTTGTAATATATTCATTTCTTATTCTACCTACAGGTGGTTGCTCTGGACCCAATATATTAACAGGAAACATACTTCTCAATGCCTGACCAAGCCAAGTGGCGGCTAATTGCATGGTATTAAATTTTCTGTCTTTAATTGTTATTTTAAGCAATCTAAAATATGGAGGATAGTTAAAATTAAAACGTTCTTCAAGTTGTTTTTCATACATCGCATCATAATTATAGGTAACAACTTGTTGCAATATTGGATGCTGTGGATTGTACGTTTGTATAATCACCTTTCCTTGTTTTTCTGTCCGTCCTGCCCTGCCAGCTACTTGTAATAACAATTGAAAACTGCGCTCATGGGCTCTAAAATCGGGAAAATTAAGTAAATTATCTGCATTCATCACACCCACCAAACTTACGTTTCTGAAGTCTAAACCCTTTGCAAGCATTTGTGTGCCAACAAGTATATCAATTTCACCAAGTTCTAATGCATCTATCAATTTAGCATAAGCGTTTTTACCTTTGGTAGTATCTTGATCCATTCTAGCAATTTTCTTATCTGGAAATAATGCTTTTAACTCTGTTTCTATTTGCTCTGTACCTAATCCTTTTGCGTCTAGGTCTGCGCTTCCGCAAGCCATACAATCCTGTTGCATGGCAATATGATACCCACAGTAATGGCAACGTAACTGTTTTCGGTTATGATGATACGTCAAGGAAACATCGCAATTAGGGCATTGGGGAGAGTGACCGCAGGTTTTACATTCAATTATGGGAGAATACCCTCTTCTATTTTGAAATAAAATGACTTGTTCACCGGCATTTAGTGAAACCTTAATCGCATCTAATAATGTTTCTGAAAAATGGCCATTCATTTTCTTTTTATGGTAGTTTTCTTTTAGATTTACCAATTCCATGAAAGGCAGTTGTACATTTCCAAAACGCTCCGTTAAAGTAACCAAGCCGTATTTATTCTCTTTTGCATTAAAATAACTCTCTAAAGAAGGAGTTGCTGAGCCAAGCAAGGTTTTTGCTTTGTGCAAACTGGCTAAAACAATGGCACTATCTCTGGCATGATATCTAGGTGCCGGAGCATATTGCTTAAAAGATGGTTCATGTTCTTCATCCACAATTACTAATCCTAAATTTTGAAACGGAAGAAATAAAGTAGAACGAGCACCTACAATAATTTGTGCTTTGGGCTTGTTGTGCAGAACATTCTGCCATACTTCTACCCTTTCATTTGTGGAATATTTTGAATGATAGACAGATATTTTTTCGCCGAAATAGTATTGCAATCTTGTTACTAATTGCGTGGTTAAAGCAATTTCAGGTAGCATATACACTACTTGTTTTCCGCTTTTTATGAACTCTTCTATAAGTTTAACATAAATTTCTGTCTTGCCGCTGGAAGTAACTCCATGCAGAAGTGTAACAGGATATTTTTTAAAGCTTTCTTTTATATTTTTAAAAGCTATTTCTTGATGTTCACTTAGTTTTTTAATAGCATTTGGTGCTTCCCCATCATAATTTATGCGATCTTTTTGTAATATAAATTCTTCTAAAACTTCTTTGTTTATCAACGATTTTATGATTGCTGCAGAGGCCTCACTTCGCTTTTGAAGGTCTTCTACCTTAACTGGTTTTTTGGTTTGCGAAGAAATGGAAAAAAGGGTAATGACAACGTCTCGCTGCTTTGGAGCTCTTACCAAATCTTCTAAAAGTGATTTTAAGGCTATTTCTGAAGCATAATTAGGATGTAATTTTACAAACCTAACTATTTTTGGCTTGTATTGTTCTACAACTTCTTCTTGAACAATCAATATTTTTCGCTCAACAAGTCTTCGCACTAGTGGCAATACTGCTTTTCGATCAATAATGGCCTGGATTTCCTGAATGCGGAGTGAACTTTGCATTTGCAATGCTTCACACACTAAAAGTTCGTCTTCTCTTAAACTTGAGGCATCTATTTCAATTTCTTTATTTAATGTAATCATGGTTTCACTTTCTAACAAAAATGCCCTAGATACTCCTGCACGTAATACCTCTCCTAAAGTGCACATATAATAAGAAGCCATCCATTGCCAGTGTTCTAATTGAATTTTGGTGAGAATAGGTTGTTCATCCAAAATTTGGTCAATTTCTTTAGTATCATACCCATTTGGCGCGTGATTATGTACCTGAAAAACGATAGAAGTATATATTTTTGATTTTCCAAAAGGAACCGCAACACGCATTCCGGGTTGAAGAAATGCTGCTTCCTCTTTATTTATAGAATAGGTAAATACATGTTGAATAGGGATAGGTAATATAACGTCTATGTAATAATTCATTTTTTAGGATGTCTTAAAATTACATTTTAGTTTATAAATAGTAGCATTTAATTCAAACCCCAATAAAAGTAAATTTGAATTTATCCATATATAAAGCATCATAATCAATAATGCTCCAATAGAACCATATAGCTCATTATAATTTGAAAAATTATTGATGTAAACGGTGAAAAAATAGGTGGTTAACATAAATAACAAGGTGGTAAGAAAAGCACCTATGGAAAAAAACCGAGATTTTTTACTCTCCTTAGTGCCAAAATAATATAAGGTAGCTATTATAATATAAATAAGCACTAAAAATAATAAGTACCTTAAAATCGCAATCCAAACAATATCATCAAGATTCATTCCCTCACGGTTAAGTTGAAAAATAACATACTGACCTATTATAAGCATTATTACAAAAACAAAAAGCATAAAGGCAAGAAACATAGAAACACCTAAAGCAATTAAATATTGACGAACAATAGAGCGTTTTTTTTGCACATGATAAGAAAATTCAAATCCGCTGAAAATTGCATTTACGCCATTTGTCATCAAAAAAATGGCTAATATTAAAGTAAACGATAATAAACTTCCTCTAGGATTTGCGGCTATATCCAATAATATTGGATAAAAAAATGCTGCTGTTTGCGCTGGGAGTAATTCTTCTATTAAAAGTAAAAATTCTTGTTGAAAATTATCAATTTTCACATATGGAATCAAATTAAGTACAAACAATACAAAAGGAAATAATGCCATAAAAAAACTAAAAGCAATACCACTTGCTCTTGAGGAGAATGTGCCTTTGGCTATTCCTGAAACATAGGTATCCAATAAATCGTAAAGGGATAGACCTTCAAAACCAGGAAGAATTATGCGTTTCGAAAAACGAATTAAGGCGCCTAAAAAAGGTATTTTTAAAAGTTTTTCTTCGACAGAATCGGGCATGTAGGTAGTTTCTTTTCAGTTATTACTATTAATATTTTATCGCTTTTAGGCTTAAATCCATATTAGATACAGAATGTGTTAACGCTCCGGAAGAAACAAAATCTACCCCACATTTAGCATATTTTATTGCTGTTTCTAATGTTATTCCCCCGGAAGATTCTGTTTGGCATTTTCCATTAATTAATG
The DNA here is from genome assembly GCA_001873105.1 of Flavobacteriaceae bacterium CG2_30_34_30. Taxonomy (GTDB): domain Bacteria; phylum Bacteroidota; class Bacteroidia; order Flavobacteriales; family Flavobacteriaceae; genus Planktosalinus. Next base: position 21,395 of record MNYN01000048.1, read on the forward strand.
CTACTGCTTTTTTAGTGTCTTCAAAATTAAAATTATCAATCAAAATACGATGTACACCATCATTTTTAATAATTTCTTTAATTTCTGTCAAGTTTCTTGCTTCTACAATAATTTTAAGTTGCAATCTGTGGTCTTCTAAATACATTTTTGTAGCATCAATTGCTTTGGTAATTCCTCCGGCAAAATCAATATGGTTGTCTTTAAGCATAATCATATCATACAATGCAAAGCGATGGTTTTCACCACCACCAATTTTTACTGCCCATTTTTCAAGAGCACGAATTCCCGGAGTAGTTTTTCTTGTGTCTAATACTTTAGTATTTGTTCCTTCTAATGCTTTTACAAATGCATTGGTTTTTGTCGCTATTGCACTCATACGTTGCATAGCATTTAAAACCAAACGCTCTGCTTTTAAAATAGATTGTGAAAGCCCGGAGACAAAAAAACACACATCCCCATATTTTACTGCTTCACCATCGTTTATAAGGATTTCTACTTCAAGAGTAGGATTAACATAATCAAATACTTGCTTAGCAAATTCAACACCGGCTATAATTCCTTTTTCTTTAACCAATAGTTTTGCTTCACCAATAGCATCATAAGGAATGCAAGCCAAGGAACTATGGTCGCCGTCACCAACATCTTCACGAATAGCATTTGCTATAATAATGTTTAATTCTCTATCAAATAAATCTTTTGAAATCATGACTTTAAATTTATAGCTAAAATAAACAATTAATACCAAAATGATTTACGATTTTGGTTTTCAAATTTAATTTAAAAATCTTTTACCCCCTATTAATAGTCTATTTCAAATCTTTCAAAAAATAGAAGATCTATAATGCTTAAAAAATTAAATTTTTATTACATATTTTTGCCAAATGAAAATAAAGCTAGTAGCAGTTGGTAAAACGGATGACAAAAATTTTAGAACTTTAATTGACGTCTACAAAAAACGATTAGGTTTTTACGTTTCCTTTGAAATGCAAATAATACCAGATATTAAAAATGCCAAAACATTATCAGAAACTCAGCAAAAACAAAAAGAAGGAGAAATTATTTTAAAATTTTTAGAAACCTCCGATGTAGTGTATTTGTTAGATGAACATGGAAAAAACTATACTTCCTTATCCTTTTCAGGTTTAATACAAAAAAAAATGAATAGTGGTATCAAAAATTTGATTTTCATTATAGGAGGACCCTATGGCTTTAGTGAAGAAATGTACGCTAGAGCTAACGGGAAAATAGCGCTTTCTGATATGACTTTTTCGCATCAAATGGTACGCCTTTTTTTTATTGAACAACTGTATCGAGCTTTTACAATATTAAGAAATGAACCTTATCATCATCAGTAGTGGTAAGTGGTGAGTTGAAGTAATTAATAAATTTGCACAAATAATTTAAAACAACACCCCAACAACTTATTTATGAAAATTGTATTTGCCACAAACAACCAAAACAAAATTAAGGAAGTACAAGCACAACTCCCTAAGCAGATTACTTTACTAAGTTTAGAGTCTATTGGTTGTTTTGAAGATATTCCGGAAACCGCAAAAACCATAGAGGGCAATGCATTACAAAAAGCACTTTATGTAAAAGAAAAATACGGGTTTGATTGCTTTGCCGATGATACCGGATTAGAAGTTGAAAGCCTTGACGCTGCTCCGGGAGTACATAGTGCTCGGTATGCCGGCGACCAACGAAATAGTGAAGATAATATCGATAAATTATTAGTGAAATTAATAAACAAAAAAAACAGAAACGCACAATTTAAAACGGTAATAGCTCTTGTTTTTGAAAGAAAAGAAGTGCTCTTTACAGGAATTTGCTCTGGAGAAATTACAACAGAAAGAAAAGGAAATAATGGATTTGGTTATGATGCTGTATTTCTTCCAAAAGGATTTTCTAACACCTTTGCAGAGATGAATTTGGAGCAAAAAAATGCAATCGGGCATCGCGGAAAGGCAGTGCGCAAGCTAATAGAGTTTTTTCAATAGCTTAACGATTTATTAACTAACTGATTTTTAAATCATTCGGTTAAAATAATTATTAAAATATTCACAATTCAAATCAATTATTAAGCATACCTTTGCACCTTATTAAAAATATATGACAAAGTTTACAGATTTAGGCCTCAACGAGGCAATTTTACGGGCAGTGGCCGATATGGGATTTGAAACCCCATCAGAAATTCAAGCAAAAGCAATTCCAATTTTATTGGAATCTGACACCGATATGGTATCCCTTGCACAAACAGGAACAGGTAAAACAGCCGCTTTTGGTTTTCCTCTTATTCAAAAAATTGACGCAAATAGCAAAACAACACAAGGGTTAATCCTATCTCCTACTAGAGAGCTTTGTATGCAAATTACCAATGAATTAAAAAATTACAGTAAATTTATTCCGAGTCTTAATATTGTAGCCATATATGGTGGCGCAAGTATTAACGATCAGGCTAGAGATATAAAAAGAGGTGCACAAATTATCGTAGCTACTCCAGGCAGAATGAAAGACATGATAAGCCGCAGAATGATTGATATTTCAAAAATCGAATATTGCGTGCTGGATGAGGCCGATGAAATGCTAAATATGGGATTCTATGAAGATATAACAGAAATTCTTTCCCATTCACCCAAAGAAAAAAGTACATGGCTATTTTCAGCAACCATGCCAAAAGAGGTTTCTACTATTGCAAAAAAATTCATGAAAACTCCGGTTGAAATTACCGTTGGAACAAGAAATACTGGAACAAAAAACGTTAGCCACGAATATTATTTGGTTAATGCCAGAGACCGCTATCAAGCTTTAAGAAGACTTGCCGATGCGCATCCGGATATCTTTTCTGTAGTGTTTTGTAGAACCAAAAGAGATACTCAAAAAGTAGCCGAAAACCTTATTGAAGACGGATATAATGCCGCTGCTTTGCACGGCGATTTAAGCCAAAGCCAACGAGATATGGTAATGAAATCGTTTAGAAACCGTCAAATTCAAATGCTTGTTGCTACCGATGTAGCCGCAAGAGGAATTGATGTAGATGATATAACACACGTTATCAACTACCAACTGCCAGACGAAATAGAAATCTATACCCACAGAAGCGGGCGTACTGGACGTGCAGGTAAAAATGGTGTATCTATTACGATTGTATCTAAAAGTGAAGTTCGTAAAATCCGTTCCATAGAAAAAATTATTCAACAAAAATTTGTAGCAAAAGAAATTCCAAACGGAATGGAAATTTGTAAAATTCAACTTTTTCACTTAGCAAACAATATTAAAAATACCGAAATAAATAAAGATTTAGAAGCCTATTTACCAAGTATCAATGAGGTGTTAGGCGGACTTACCAAAGAAGACCTTATCAATAAAGTGTTTTCTGTGGAGTTTTCTAGATTTTATGACCACTACAAAAAAACAAAAGATCTTAATGTTATTGAAGCAGGAAATGACCGAGGTGAACGAGAAACTACAAATGAAGACACCGTTAGATATTTCATTAACATAGGCTCAAAAGACGGTTTTGACTGGATGAGCTTAAAAGATTTCTTGCGCGACTTAATTAATTTAGGCAAAGACGATGTATATCGTGTGGATGTTAAAGACAGCTTTTCTTTCTTTAATACTGATTCTAGTCACCAAGAACTTGTTTTAAGCATATTTGAAGATTTCAAATTGGAAGGCAGACACGTAAATGTTGAGATTTCTAAAGACGGCGGCGGAAGCGGCGGCGGTAAAAATCGTGGTAACCGAAGAAGACGTGATGATGGTGGAGGAGAAAGAAGAGAACGAGGTGGAAGCGATAGAGGCACAAGAAACGATAGAGGCGGTAGTGAAAGACCGCAAAGAAATGAAAGAGGAGGCAGCCGTTTTGAAAAGAAAGACAAAAAAAGTAGAGACTTTAAACCAAGAGAAAATTCTAAATTTTCAGGAGGAAGTAATAGAAGAAGTACCGGTGGCAGCGACAACAAACCAACCGGAACCGGAGGGCGAAGACGACGCATGTAATTTGCTTGTTAATTTTTCGATAATGTTTTCTGTTTCATTCCCTTTTCAATGCTATAATTTTATATTTTAGCATCAGATTATTGCTATGAAAAAAATACTTATAACCTTTATTGCACTTGTTTATTTTCTTCCCCTTTTTAGTCAGGAAGAAAATCATACCATTTCCGGAAAAGTTCTAAACGACGCTAATGATGTGCCAATTGAAAATGTTCATGTGGTGAATTTAAATCAGGTTATTGGAACAGTTACATCGGAAACCGGTGATTTTACAATTAGCGTAAAAGTTAATGACACCCTTTATTTTTCCTATCTAGGTTTTAAATCCATACGTGTTAGAGTTACAAACGATTGGTTTACGTATGGTGATATTAAAATTAAAATGACTGAATTAGGCATTGCATTGGAGGAAATTGTATTACGCCCGGTGCAATTAACCGGCTATTTACAAGTTGATGCTAAAATTATACCCATTTATGATGATTACAGATACAGCATTTCCGGTTTAAACACTGGTTATGAAGGAGGTCAATCACAACCAAGCGCCTTAAATAAAGTGCTAAGCTCTGTTTTTAATCCCGCAGATTTTCTCTACAATGTGTTTGGTAAACGACCCAAGCAGATGCGTAAACTACGTCAAATGAAAAGCGATGACAACATCAGAAATCTGTTACATAGCAAGTTTGACAGAGAAACTTTAATGGCCGTCCTCCAACTAGAAAAGTTAGATATTGATGAAATATTAAACAATTGTAACTACTCTGAAACCTTTATACGTACCGCCAACGATCTTCAAATATTGGATGCTATAAGTGAATGTTATGAGGAATATAGAGTTTTAAATAGAGGCAGAAATTAAGAGTCCTTTAAAAAAATACTCTCCTTTTTTTAGCCAGGTTTATTTCTAAATTTATATGTTATTTGTTTCCTTATATTTTTTTAAAACTCCAGTAATACTCTTGATACTTTTCATTGTCCATTCCAGCCGTTTTTCTGATTGTTCTTCTTCTGTCAGTTGCCATGGAATTTCTGATCTTCTCAACTTAGAAACCACATCCTGCAAAATTATAGCTGCTGAAACCGAAATATTTAAACTTTCGGTAAAACCGTACATTGGAATTTTTAAAAATTCATCGGCTTTGCTAATTACTTTATCAGAAAGCCCTGAAGATTCTTTACCAAAGAAAAAAGCAGCTTTCTGAGTAATATCAAAATCTTCCAGCTTAAGTGCTTCCTCATGAGGTGTTGTAGCAATAATTCGGTATCCCTTTTCTTTCAAAACATTCAAGCAGGAATCTATTTTGTCGTATCTATATAAATCAACCCACTTTTGTGCGCCTAGGGCAATTTCTTTATCAATTCGTTTTCCTTTAATTTCCTCCACCACATGCAAATCTTGTATACCAAAAATATCGCAGGTACGCATTACAGCACTTGTATTGTGTAATTGAAAAACATCTTCGGTTACAACAGTAAAATGCCTTGTTCTTTTTGAAACTACTTTTTTAAATAGAACATTTCTTCTTTCCGTTAAAAAAGTTTCAAGATATGCTAAAAGTTGATAATCAACCATAGAAGTATTATTTTTGGTATAAAGATACGTTTTTGTTAATAGCGTATAAAAAAATAAGCTTAATGATAGCGATGAAAAATGTGGTAGTATTAACGGGTGCCGGTATTAGTGCTGAAAGCGGCATCAGCACTTTTAGAGATGCCGGCGGACTCTGGGAGGGGTATGATTTTAAGGAAGTTGCTTCGCCTGAAGGTTGGAGAAAAAACCCTGCTTTAGTACTTGATTTTTACAACAAAAGAAGGGCGCAATTACTGGAAGTTAAACCCAACTACGCCCATGAAGCTTTGGTAGATTTAGAAAAAAAATACCACGTACAAATCATCACCCAAAACATTGACGATTTACACGAAAGAGCCGGTAGCAGTAAGGTTTTGCATTTACACGGCGAGTTACTAAAAGTAAGGAGCAGCTTTGATGAAACCCTAATTTTAGATTGGAAAACAGATTTAGTTCTTGGTGATTTTTGTGAACATAACCACCAATTACGACCTCATATTGTTTGGTTTGGTGAAGAAGTACCTATGCTAGATTATGCTATAAAAATTACACAAAACGCAGATATTTTTATAATAATCGGTACTTCTCTACAAGTATATCCTGCTGCTAGCCTTTTGCATTTTACAAAACCAGAAATTCCTATTTATTATATTGATCCAAAACCGGTTTTTGTAAAAAATTTGCCAAATCCTTTAGAAATAATAAGCACTTCAGCTACGGAGGGAATGGTTATTTTACTTAAAAAATTATAAGTATTTTAAAACTATATTTTTATATATCCAATTAACAAATAACTAAATATGTTTACCTTTGCCTCTTTATTTAAAAAACTATGAAAACCAACACATTACAAGCAATTTCACCAATAGACGGCAGATACCTATCAAAAACTTCCGCACTTATCCCCTATTTTTCAGAGGAAGCACTAATTAGATATCGTGTTTTAGTGGAAATAGAGTATTTTATAGCTTTATGTGAAATTCCATTACCACAATTGAAAGATTTTGATGCAACCCTATTTTCCGCGTTACGTGAAATTTACACTTCTTTTTCTACCGAAGATGCCCAACAAATAAAAAAAATAGAAAAAACAACAAACCACGATGTTAAAGCCGTTGAATATTTTATTAAAGAAAAATTTGACGTATTACACCTTAATAAATTTAAAGAATTTATCCATTTTGGATTGACATCACAAGACATTAACAATACGGCCATTCCACTATCTATCAAAGACGCAACTCTCAATGTATATATACCTCTTTTAGAACAATTGATAACTTCGCTTAAATCACGAGCAAAAGAATGGGCAAACATACCCATGTTAGCAAAAACACACGGACAACCAGCATCTCCTACCCGTTTAGGAAAAGAAATTGAAGTTTTTGTAGTTCGTTTAGAAGAACAACTAACTATTTTAAAAAACACCAAAAACGCAGCAAAATTTGGCGGAGCCACAGGAAATTTTAATGCGCACAAAGTTGCTTACCCAGCTATAGATTGGAAGATATTTGCTTCAAATTTTGTTGAAAAAAAACTTAGATTACACCGCTCCTTTCCAACCACACAAATTGAGCATTACGACCATTTAGCTGCTCTTTTTGATGCCTTTAAACGAATTAATACTATCCTTTTGGATTTAGATAGAGATTTTTGGACGTATATATCTATGGACTATTTCAAACAGAAGATTAAAGATGGTGAGGTCGGCTCCTCAGCAATGCCACATAAGGTAAACCCAATTGATTTTGAAAATTCAGAAGGGAATTTAGGACTTGCCAATGCTATTTTTGAACATCTTTCGGCAAAATTACCTGTTAGTCGTTTGCAACGTGACTTAACAGATAGCACGGTTCTGAGAAATGTAGGAGTCCCTATTGGTCATACCTTAATTGCACTGCATGCTACTTTAAAAGGTGTTGAAAAATTAGTGCTAAATGAAAATAAAATTGCCGAAGATCTCGAAAACAATTGGGCGGTAGTAGCCGAAGCAATTCAAACAATTTTGCGAAGAGAAGGATATCCAAATCCGTATGAAGCTTTAAAAGAACTTACACGAACCAATCAAAAAATAAATCAAAAATCGATAGCAGATTTTATTGCGCAATTAGCTATTTCTGAAAACATTAAAAATGAACTTTTCGCGATTACTCCATTCAATTATACCGGCATTTAGTGGTATTAAATTACTAGCAACAGCATTGTTAGGTATTATTTTCAAATAAAATATTACCTAAAAATTGCAAACAATTTACCTTAGAACTCACAAAATAGACTTGGGCAAACCATTTTAAATTGCTGGTTGAAAGCACTAATAAAATCTATTTATTTACCTTCAATACTTCCAAAAACAATTGGTATGTAAGATTTCAAGTAAAAATTGGATTTTAAAGTAAAACTACTTATTGCCCGTTTTGTAAACACTTTGAGAAAAATTTGGTATATTCACTTGTAATATATCATGAAATGAAAGCCTTTCTCTATTGTGGCATTTTCTTTTCAATTATCTCTTCGGTATTTTCACAACCACCAATAATTGAAGCCAAGCTATATAACTCTACTAGAGGTGAAGCCATTTATTTGCCTTTAGGAAGAATTTCCTTCGCAGATAAGGTAGTGTCTTTTTCAATTGGCATTCCACAAGCAAAAGAAGAATTTTCTAATCCGGAGGAAGCCCTTGGAGAGCCCAATTACACCCATTATAAAGTGCCTCGATATGTTTCTTTAGGATGTAAAGGAAAGTTAGTACTAGAGTTTACTGACAATGGGTTTATTGATATGGATGGACCGGATTTATATGTTTGGGAAGTTGGACCCTCAGAGGAAGATTTTCTTTTTGAAATATCTATAGATGGTAAAGAATGGCGAAGTTTAGGAGTTATAAATGGGGGAAAGTCATATATAGACATCGCACCGGTAGTAAAAAGGAAGAGAGAAGTTTTTTACTTTGTTAGAATAACCGATATTGAAAGAATTTGTACTGGAAACTCTCCGGGAGCAGATATCGATGCCGTGGGAACGATAAGTGGTGTTATAAAAATAGAATTACAAGCCGATGTACTATTTGATTCCGCTCAATATTTTTTGAAACCGGAAGCCAAAGTGATTATTGAAAACCTTGCCAACCAAATTTTGAAAGTAGGCATGGCGGAAATACAACTAGAAGGCCATACCGATAGTGACGGCAGCGAACCCTATAATATTAACCTTTCGCAACAAAGAGCTAACTCGGTTTTAAAAAAGCTGAAAGAACATTTAAAAGTGGGAAAATTTCTTTATATTACTATAGCTTCCGGAGAATCAAAACCTATTGCTACAAATAAAACCGAAGCAGGAAAACAACGAAACCGAAGAGTAGAAATTATTGTTTTACCTCATAAGGATTTTTATAAGAAAAAGTAGCAATAAATAAAAAAACTTCCAACTTCTATCTTCACTTTATTCTAATTTCTCGCAAAGCCGCAAAGAAAAATCATAATACTTTTTACCCAATACTTAATACTATTTCCTCACTCCCAAGTCCCAACTTCTAGCTCCCAATTATGTTTTTTGTTTCTTCTTTTCAGCTGCCGGAAAAAGCACATTATTCAAAATCAACCGATAGCCTGGTGAATTTGGGTGTAAAGCAAGTTCTGTTGGAGCATCGCCAACTCGGTGTTCATAATCTTCGGGGTCGTGACCCCCGTAAAAAGTGAAAAATCCCTTTCCTTTTATACCGTGAATATATCTGGCTTCGTTATTTAATTTATTTTTCCCCATAACTAGGACATTAGTCTTAATTTCCTTAGGGTCAAAAGATGTTGACTGCCCCATAAATCCTTTAACAAGTGAGGTATGGTTTTGTACTAACATGGTAGGAATTGGATCCCATTTTGCTGAATAATCCATTAAAGAAAAATAATCATTGTCTCTAGGAATATTTCGTTTTGTGGTCATATCAATGGAACTGAATTCATAAACCATAGGGTCTCGCTCCAGAATAAAATCAGTAAACGCAAAGGTTTTCTCAAAATCAATTTTATTTTGATAACCGGCATCACTGGCATCGCCATCAAACATGGGTTCACAAATATCAACATCCTCTGCAGCTAGCGCAATATCAAAAGAATCAGTTGCGCTACACATAGCAAACATAAAACCTCCACCTACTACATAATCTCTAATTTTTAGAGCCACTGCTAATTTAGCATCAGAAACTTTGTTAAAACCTAATTTTGTGGCAAGTGCTTCGGCTTCTTTTTTTTGTTCTATATACCACGGGGCATTTCTATAAACGCGATAAAACTTTCCATACTGTCCAGTAAAATCTTCGTGGTGAAGGTGAAGCCAGTCGTATAATAACAAATTATCGGCTAAAACTTCTTCGTCGTAAAGAACATCATAAGGAATTTCGGCATAGGTTAAAACCATAGTCACTGCATCATCCCAAGGCACATTGGTTTTTGGAGAATACACTGCAATACGAGGTGCTTTTTCTAATAATATAGCATCCATATTTTTAGACGGACTGCTTATTTCCAGTAAAATTTGTTCTGCTTTGTTATCGGAAAGTATTTCAAAAGAAACGCCACGAATTTGGCATTCTCTTCTAATATCCTCAGTGTCTGGAAGTAAAAAAGAACCTCCTCGATAATTGAGTAACCATTTTACATTTTGCGATTTTTCAAGTGACCAGTAGGTAATTCCATAAGCTTTAAGATGTTCCTTTTGGCTTTCGGCATCCATTGGAATAAGAATATAGGACGCAAAAGTGGGCAAACATAAAAGAAGAAATACTAAAGTAACTATATATTTTTTCATCGCACTAATATAACGACAAAAACTGTTTTTTAGAATAGGTTTCCAATAAATTTAACTAAAACGGAATACCGTCGTCAGTACCTTCTGGAGATAAATCATCATTCAAAGCACTGCCGAAAGCCTCGTTAGCTGATGGAAAGTTCTCTGTTTTAAACGTATTATCGTTAGCAGCATCGTTCATTCTAGAATGAAATTCATAAGGCGAATCAAAGGAATCTAGATTTTCAAATTTGCCGAGTTTTCCAATAAATTTCAATCGTATTTCATCCAAACCTCCATTACGATGCTTTGCAACAATAAACTCTGCTTGTCCTTCTGTTGGTGTTTTGTCGTCGTCATCCCACTCGTCAATTTTGTAATATTCCGGACGGTAAATAAAGGAAACAATATCGGCATCTTGCTCAATAGCTCCTGATTCTCTAAGGTCAGAAAGCAATGGACGTTTTGTGCCACCTCTGGTTTCTACAGCACGAGATAGCTGAGAAAGTGCCACTACCGGAATGTCTAATTCTTTAGCTAATGCTTTTAAATTTCTGGAAATAGTTGATATTTCCTGCTCTCTATTCCCTCCGCCTTTTTGTCCACCACCGGCAGTCATTAATTGTAAATAATCCACAAAAATAATTTTTATGCCGTGCTTAGAAGAAAGCCGTCTAGCTTTTGCTCGTAAGTCAAAAATAGACAAGGAGGGTGAGTCATCAATATAAAGAGGGGCTTTTTCAAGACCTTGTACTTTAACATTTAATTGTTCCCATTCGTGTTTTTCTAGGTTTCCTGTTCTTAATTTTTCAGAGCTCAATCCGGTTTCTGAAGAAATTAAACGAGTAATAAGTTGTACGGATGACATTTCTAAAGAGAAAAAAGCAACAGGAATATTGTGTTGTACTGCGATATTTCTAGCCATAGAAAGGGTTAAAGCGGTTTTACCCATACCGGGACGAGCTGCTATAATAACTAAATCACTAGGTTGCCAGCCTGAGGTTAGTTTATCTAATTTATCAAAACCCGAAGGCACTCCGGAAAGACCTTCTTTGTTTGCCATTTCTTGAATCTTCTTTTTAGCCTGAATAACTAAATTTTGGGCTGTTTCAGAAGATCGTTTTATATTTCCTTGGGTAACTTCATATAGTTTAGATTCAGCACTGTCTAACAAATCAAAAACATCGGTTGATTCATTGTAAGAATCTTCGATAATTTCATTAGATATTTTTATTAAACTTCGTTGTATGAATTTTTGGAGAATAATGCGTGCATGAAACTCTATATGTGCTGAGGAAGATACTTTTTGCGTAAGTTGAATAAGATAATATTCGCCACCAATAGTCTCTAAATTTCCTTCTCGTTTTAGCTGAGCGGAAACGGTTAATAAGTCAATGGGCTGCCCACTTTTAAAGAGCTGATAAATTGCTGCAAAGATGTGTTGGTGCGCTTCTTTATAAAAAACCTCCGGATTAAGAAGATCGATAATTTCATCGACACCCTTTTTATCAATCATCATGGCTCCAATCACAACTTCTTCTAAATCAATAGCTTGTGGCGGTATTTTTCCTTTTTCAAGTGAAATTACTTGTGATTTACGGGTTGGATATTCAATGTGAGGTTGTACTTTTTCCATTTGGTGAATGTAAAGAAAATGTTAATAAATTGGACACATTAAATATAGGGAACTCTTAACAGGTAATCAACATTTTAACTGTTAATAACTCGATAAAATTGTTAACAACCATAAAAAAATCCAAAGTAAAAACTTCGGATTATTGTAAGTTGTTGATTTTAGAAACAGTTACCCTTTAAACTCTCCCATTTCAAAATATTTATTCATTCTTTTTTGTACTAAATTTTCTGGGGATAAGTTTTTAAATTCAGAATACGCTTTTACAATTTCATCAGAAACTGTTTTAAAAGTAGTTTCTCTATCGCTATGTGCTCCACCCAAGGGTTCTTTAACGATGGTATCAATTAGTTTTTGTTTTTTCATATCAATAGCCGTTAACTTAAGGGCTTCTGCTGCTTGTTCTTTAAATTCCCAACTACGCCATAAAATTGAAGAACAACTCTCTGGTGAAATAACTGAATACCAAGTATTTTCAAGCATTAATATTTTATCCCCAACACCGATTCCCAAAGCACCACCACTAGCGCCTTCCCCTACTATGACAACAATAATAGGTACTTTTAAGCGGCACATTTCAAAAATATTTCTGGCTATGGCTTCTCCTTGTCCTCTTTCTTCTGCTTCTAGGCCTGGATAGGCACCTGGAGTATCAATGATGGAGACAACAGGAATTCCAAATTTTTCAGCAGATTTCATTAAGCGAAGAGCCTTTCTATATCCTTCCGGATTTGCCATCCCAAAATTTCTAAACTGTCTGGTTTTGGTGTTATACCCTTTTTGTTGCCCTATAAACATAAAACTTTGGTCGCCTATTTTTCCTAAGCCACCTATCATAGCTTTATCATCTTTAAAATTTCTATCGCCATGAAGTTCTAAAAATGATTCCCCACAAATAGCCCTAATGTAATCTAGGGTATAAGGTCGGTTTGGGTGTCGAGAAAGCTGAACTCGTTGCCAAGGTGTGAGATTTTTGTATATCTCTTTTTTGGTGTCCTGAAGTTTTTTTTCAATTTGCTTACAGGTATTGGTCACATCTACATCACTCTCTTTACCTATCAAAGTACACTTATCCAGCTGTTCAGCAAGCTCTTTAATGGGTAATTCAAAATCAAGATATTCCATTAGTATTGGTTTTATTAAAACGTTAGCCTACAAAGATAAAAACTTTGCAGGATTAGTTATTGAACTCCTTTAATCTTTTTCTTTTACCCCGTGTTTTTATCATTCCATTTACGATAACGGTTGTTAAAATTAATAAAGCTCCATAGTAAAATTGCGGACTCATATTTTCTGAATCTCCTAGAATAAGTACTGCTAAAATAATTCCATAAATAGGCTCCATATTAATGGTAAGCATTACGGTGTAAGGTTTTATCCATCGCATTACGTGTACAGAAGCAATAAAAGCGTAAGCTGTACAAGCTGATGCTAGAATAAAAAGATATAGCCAATCTGATTTAGAAACCGAAAAAAATTCCTTATCAAAATTTCCATTGATAAGAAAATATATGGTGATACACAGGGTTCCAAAAAGAAGTTCCCAAAAAGAAATGGCAGAAGCTTGATATTTTACTGCATATTTACTATTAATTACAGAAAATAAAGCGCTTAAAAATGCAGAGGTTAATGCTAATAAAATTCCTAATGCATAATTTGTAGCAGAACCTTCCGTTGTTGCTTCCATTTGTAAACTACTATTAAAAATTACATACAGTCCAAGAATAACCAAAATTCCGAAAAGTACTTCATACCAAATTACCTTTCGATTATAAAAAATTGGTTCTAAAAGCGAAGTGAAAAATGCACCAGTTGATAATACTGCAAGTGTGACGGAAACATTGGAAACTTTTATTGCAGCAAAAAAAGTAATCCAATGCATTGCAATAATAAGCCCTGCTAAAGAAAAACCCATCAGGGTAAGTTTAGAAAAGCGAATGGGTATTTTTTTAATTTTTATATACAGAAAAATTAACCCCCAAGCAATCGCCATTCGGTACCAAACAAGAGGAATTGCATCTATAGAAATTAATGCCCCTAAAACAGCTGTAAACCCCCATATAAATACGATGAAGTGCAGGTGTAAATAGTTGGCAAGTTTAGCGTTTGGCATCGTTGAGAAGATAAATTGCTAGTGCTCCAAACAACATATTTGGAAACCAAGTAGCGATAAAAGGTGAAAAATCAGATTGTTCTGCCATAGTGCCAAACACTTTATCAAAGAAAATATATACCATCCCGATGGTTATTCCGATGGCCAAATTAGCTCCCATACCACCCCGACGTTTTTTAGAGGAAACTGCTACTGCAATAACGGTTAAAATGTATGCAGATACAGGTAAACTCCATCTTTTGTATTTTACAACCTCATAGCGATTTATATAAGAAGACCCCCTTAATTGTTCTTTTTCTATAAATCTGTTTAATTCATTAAAATTAAGTGTTTCTGCTATATAGGCAACAGGAGTTAAATCCTCTAAGTCAAAGGAAAAAACGGTATCTAATTGCGTTTTTGATTCTAAAATATCATCCCGCTCTCCAATATTTCTTTTTGTATAATTAAAAAGGGAGTAGGTTGAATCTGCTTCATTATACTTAATTCTATTAGCTGATATTTTGTATTTTAATTTGTTACCCTCAAAATGCTCTAGGGTAAAAAAAGTGCCGGTTTGGTTGGTAATATTAAAATTATTTACATATATATAATTGTTTTCATCTATTTGCCGAAATACATTATTTTGGTCTCTGTCTGATTTTCCTTTTTTTAAGTATTTATAGGTAAATTCATTATAACCTTTACTCGCCATTGGAGCTAAATACATACCTAAAACTAGTGCCCCAAGACAAACAATAGTTGCTCCAATAATATATGGTCTTAAATATCGAAAATAAGAAACCCCACTACTTAAAATTGCGATGACTTCTGTATTATTCGCCATTTTTGAGGTAAACCAAATCACGGAAAGAAAGAGGAAAAGAGGAAAAAGTAAATTGGCAAAATACACGGTAAAATAAGCATAATACAGCAAAACTTCAATAAGTGGTACTTTATATTCTAAAATTTTTCCAATTTTTTCAGCCAAATTAACCGTAATTCCAATAGGTATAAATAAGGCAAGTAGCGTTATAAATGTACCTATGTATTTTTTTAATATATAGCGGTCAATTATTTGTAACATTAAATAGGTATTGGGTTTCTTTGTTTTATGATTTATAGACGTTTATCCATTTGTTTTACCATCATGTTTTTCCAAGTAGTAAAATCTCCTGCTAAGATATGTTTTCTTGCTTCACGAACCAACCACAAATAAAAACCTAAATTGTGAATTGTTGCTATTTGTTTTCCAAGTAATTCATTTACGGTAAAAAGGTGTTTTAAATAGGCTTTGCTATATTCGGTATCTACAAAAGTAATTCCCATTTCATCCAAAGGTGAAAAATCATTTTCCCATTTTTTATTTTTCATATTTATAGTACCATGTGCAGTGAACAAACTTCCATTTCTGGCATTTCTGGTTGGCATCACACAATCAAACATATCTATACCTAAAGCAATGTTTTCTAAAATATTAATGGGAGTACCAACGCCCATAAGATATCTTGGTTTGTCTTCCGGAAGTATTCCTGTTACTAAATCGGTCATAGCATACATTTCTTCTGCTGGTTCGCCAACAGAAAGACCTCCAATAGCATTTCCTTCAGCGCCAACTGAAGCTATATATTCTGCAGATTGAATTCGTAAATCTTTATAGGTACTACCTTGTACTATTGGGAAAAATGCCTGACCAAAACCATATTTCGTAGGTGTTTTTTCTAAATGGCTAATGCATCTATCTAACCAACGATGCGTCATATGCATGGAACGCTTGGCATATTTATAATCACAAGGATAAGGAGTGCATTCATCAAATGCCATGATAATATCTGCTCCTATGGTTCTTTGAATTTCCATCACATTTTCAGGAGTAAAGGTGTGATAGCTCCCATCAATATGTGATTTAAACTTCACTCCTTCTTCTTTTATCTTTCTATTTGCAGAAAGTGAATATACTTGATAACCACCACTATCGGTTAAAATATTTCTATCCCAATTCATAAATTTATGCAATCCTCCTGCTTGTTCTAAAATGGCGGTTTGTGGTCGTAAATACAAATGGTAGGTGTTTCCTAAAATAATATCCGGATTAATATCGTCTCTAAGCTCTCTTTGGTGAACGCCTTTTACTGTACCAACAGTTCCAACGGGCATAAAAATTGGGGTTTCTATTGTTCCGTGATCTGTTTCTATTGTTCCTGCTCTTGCTTTGCTTTGGACATCGGTTGCTAATACATCAAACTTCATGCTTCTTTTTATAATAAGCGGCAAAGATAAATATATAGTTAAGAGTTATTGCCAAGGGATTAAAAATTGTTCCTTATAATTATATATTTTAATAGCATGTAAAAATTACCTACCTCTTTTTCATTAACAATTACTCGTTAATAACTCCAAATAATTTTCTTGCACTAGGGGTTTAAAAATCCTACTTTTGACACTTAAAATTTACATCTCAATTATGGCAGATTTAAAACAGTTAGAAAATCTTGTTATTCAAGTTAGGCGTGATATTTTACGTCAAGTACATAAAGTAAATTCTGGTCACCCTGGTGGTTCCTTAGGCTGTACAGAGTTTTTTGTAGCGATGTTTCAAGTTCTTTTAGAAAGAAAAAATACTTTTGAAATGAACGGTATTGGTGAAGATATTTTCTTCTTGTCTAATGGGCACATCTCTCCTGTCTTTTATAGTGTTTTAGCTCGTAGTGGTTATTTTCCGGTAGAAGAATTAAACACCTTTAGATTATTAAATAGCAGATTACAAGGCCACCCAACAACGCACGAAGGACTTCCCGGAGTACGTATTGCTTCTGGATCTTTAGGGCAAGGTATTTCTGTTTCTATAGGTGCTGCTCTAGCAAAAAAACTAAACAAGGATGCCAAATTAGTATATACACTTTGTGGCGATGGAGAATTGCAAGAAGGTCAAAACTGGGAGGCTATTATGTATGCTGCAGGAAATAATGTGGATAATTTAATAGTAACGGTTGACTTAAATGGACAGCAAATTGATGGAGCTACAAACACTGTTCTTCCTATGGGAAATGTGAAAGCAAAATTTGAAGCTTTCGGTTGGGAAGTAATTTCTATTAAGGAAGGAAATAATTTAGAAGCCATTATTGAAGGAATGAACAAAGCCAAATCAAAAACTGGAAATCAAAAACCGATTTGTGTGTTACTTCATACTGTTATGGGTAACGGTGTTGACTTTATGATGCACACCCATGCATGGCACGGAAAAGCACCAAATGATGCTCAGTTAGAAATTGCTTTAGCACAAAATGCAGAAACCTTAGGCGATTATTAATTAAAAGATACTCCATACAATTGAAGCATAAAATGAAAAAATATACAAACACAGGTAGTAAAGACACCCGTTCCGGATTTGGAGCAGGGTTAACCGAACTTGGTCAAACAAATCCAAATGTAGTAGCACTTTGTGCAGATTTAATAGGTTCATTAAAAATGGATGACTTTAAGAAAAATCATCCAGAGCGGTTTTTTCAAATAGGTATTGCTGAAGCCAATATGATGGGCATTGCTGCCGGGTTAACCATTGGCGGAAAAATTCCATTTACAGGAACTTTTGCAAACTTTTCTACGGGAAGAGTTTATGATCAAATTCGCCAAAGCATTGCCTACAGCGATAAAAACGTAAAAATATGTGCATCTCATGCCGGTTTAACTTTAGGCGAAGATGGTGCCACACATCAAATTTTAGAAGATATAGGACTAATGAAAATGCTTCCGGGTATGACCGTAATCAATACATGTGATTATAACCAAACCAAAGCAGCAACTTTAGCAATTGCTGAACATCAAGGCCCGGTTTATCTTCGTTTTGGCAGACCAAGTGTGCCAAACTTTACCCCAGAAAACGGAAAATTTGAAATTGGAAAAGCAGTTCTATTACATGAAGGGACCGATGTAACCATTGTTGCTACAGGACATTTAGTGTGGGAAGCTTTAGAGGCTTGTGCTACGTTAGATGATGCTGGCATTAGTGCCGAAGTAATAAACATTCACACTATAAAACCACTGGATAACGATGCCATTTTAAAAAGTGTAAAAAAGACAGGTTGTATTGTTACCGCTGAAGAACATAATTTTTTAGGAGGTTTAGGCGAAAGTGTTGCTCGGGTGCTTGCTGAAAACTTACCTACACCACAAGAGCTTGTGGCAACACAAGATACCTTTGGCGAATCTGGCACTCCGGCACAATTAATGGAAAAATATGGGCTGAACGCAGAGGCAATTGTTAAGGCTGTAAAAAAAGTAATAAGTAGAAAATAAAAGTATAAATTCTATTCTGTAATAAAAAACTCCTTCAAATGCCTTGAAGGAGTTTTTTACTTTCTAAATAATTCTTGTTTTATCCTGGAAAAGTAGCATCTAAATAATCGGGAGTGCCATTATTATTAGAATCTGGGAAAGTAATAGTTCCGTCTTCATTGACAATTATTTCATCTATTGTAAGTACCCCATCGCCATCATCATCGGTGTCTAAATAATTAGGAATTCCATCTGCATCGGTATCATCATCATTTAGAATTGAATTGCCGTTTAGGTCTTCCATAAATGATGGAATTCCATCTAAATCGTGGTCAATATCTTTGGTAACATCATATACCTGAAAGGTAAAAATAAGTTGAGAATAAACAGGAATAGGCGATCCTGGAGGTGGCGACAACCAATAACCTAAACCGGATGGAATGAATACGGCTCCAACACCATAATTTTCAAAAGTTATGGTTCCATCTGGATTTTCAACAAAACCGGTAGAAGTATTAAATTCAACAATTGCTTCCTGAAAACCGGTGAGAACTTGAGTTAAATCCAAACGTATCGGTGCATCAGAAGCGTCAAAAGCGGTTTGGTTAAGTAATTGCCCTTTAAAAGAAAGCAGAGCCGCGTCTGCAAAAATAGGAGTATCTCCTTCCCCTTGAATAACATTTAAAAAATAAAGGGTATAAGTTAAATCTGTTTTTACCCTATCTACTACAGTCTTAGAAGTAACTTGTTCTATTAATGGAATTTTATTAGCATTAACTCCGGCAATGGTATCAAAAACAATTTTAAAATTAAAACCTGCAGGGGGATTTTGAAACTCTTCATAATTATAGAAATGAGTTTGTAAAAATGCTTCTATTTCTAATTTTGCAACCAAAGCCTCTTCCACTCTATCTCTTTCCGGAACAATAATAATTCCGTCATCTTCATTTTTTTTGCAAGAGGAAAAAGTAACCATTATAAGTAAGATGAAAAATAAAACTTTACTCGTTAATTTCATTATTGTTTGTTTTAGTGGCGCAAGATACAATATTCTAGTATTTTTGTCTAAAAGATTAACGAAATTTAAAAACTCTTATAGAATGCGTGTAGATAAATTTTTATGGTGTATCCGGTATTATAAAACAAGGAGTATTGCCACGAGCGCCTGCAAGTCTGGTAAGGTTCGTGTAAATCAAGATATTGTAAAACCATCGCGAGAAGTATATCCTGGTGACAATATTTCTTTAAGAAAAGAACAAATAGATTATAAACTGGTAGTCATTGCTTTACCAGAAGCAAGAGTAGGTGCTAAAATAGTAGATTTATATAGAAAAGATAGTACCCCAAAAGAATCTTTAGAAAAATTAGAACTTTTAAAATTTTCCAAGGACTATTATCGTGGAAAAGGTGTTGGAAGACCAACAAAAAAAGACCGAAGGGATTTAGATGATTTTGTAGAGGAAACAAATTAATAATCTATTTATAAAGTTTTTATTAAAGAACTCTTTTTATGTATTTTTGAAAAAAAAGTAAATATGTTACTACCCGAAGATCAAATATTAGACAATACCCAAATTGAACATATTATCAGGAGAATTGCTTATCAAATTTATGAATCTAACCCAAATGAGTCTGAAATACTTTTAGCGGGAATTAAAGAAAACGGATATATCTTAGCTAAAAAACTAAAAAAGCAATTAGAAAAAATATCTCCACTTAAAGCCATACTTTGTGAAGTTGTTATGGATAAAAAAAATCCATTGAATATAATAAGCACATCGGTTTCTATCCACGATTATAAGCATTGTTCTATCGTTTTGGTAGATGATGTTTTGAGTTCAGGCTCCACTTTAATTCATGCGGTCAAACATTTTCTTCAAATTCCATTAAAACAATTAAAAACGGTAGTATTAATTGATAGAAACCACAAGAAATATCCTATAAAAGCAGATTTTAAAGGCATTTCACTTTCTACTTCCTTAAATGAAAATGTTGCAGTAATTTTTGAAAAAAACAAAGACAGAGCTATTCTAGAATAATTTTTTTAAAATTTCCTGTGTAAGTTGATCTGGTGTTTTTAAATCCGTTTTAATAAGAATATCTGCTTGGTTGTAATAGAAACTCCGCTCAAAGAGATGTTTCCCAATAAAATCCACTAGCTCTTCTTTTGTCTTTATGTGTGAAATGATGGGTCTTGTAATTTTTTCTTTAAAAAGTCGTGTGCTTAATTCTTTAATAGTTGCGTGAAGATATATAGAAGTTGCGCTTTTTGCTTCTTTAATACTTTTTAAATTATCCCCAAAACAAGGTGTGCCGCCCCCAAGACTTATGACACAATTTTCATTAAAATTTAATATTTCTTTTAAAAGGGTAGATTCCATCTTTCTAAAATAAATTTCACCTTTTATTTTAAATATATATGAAATAGATTCTTTTTCCTTATTGGCAATGTAAGTATCTAATTCTAGGAAAGAATAATTAAGTTTTTGAGCAATTTTTTGACCTAAAACGGACTTCCCGCTGCCCATATAGCCCATCAAAATAATTTTTTTATACATTTTAAAATACTATGAATTAACAAAGTAAATAGAATAGTTTATTATTTCCTAAATATAATTCAAAATAGGTTTGAAAAATAAATATAATGACACTATATTTGCACCCGCATTCAAGAAAAAGGATTTGGTAGCTCAGCTGGTAGAGCATCTCACTTTTAATGAGAGGGTCCTGGGTTCGAGCCCCAGCCAGATCACAAGTTAAACTAAAATGTTTTTTGGTGAAATGTCTATCCCGATGTGCAAAGCGAAATTGGGATGCCACAGCCAGATTACAAAAAAGTTAAGCCTACTCGCTTAACTTTTTTTGCTCGGATGTTCATCTAGATTACACTCCAGATTACATTCAAGCAGCATCTGCCCGGATGCTGGAATTGGTAGACAGGCATGGTTGAGGGCCATGTGTCCTTAAGGGCGTATGGGTTCAAGTCCCATTTCGGGTACAATTTTTTACTTCTTCTTTTTATTTACAATCTCATTACTTTTAGTACATTTACCCTTTAAAATATTTTTTTAACAAAAAATTCTTTTGCTTTTTCAATTGTATATGTATGAATGTAAAAACACAATTCAACATTAAAGATCTCGAAAATTTAAGTGGTATTAAAGCACATACGATTCGTATTTGGGAAAAAAGATATTCCCTTTTGCATCCAAATCGGTCAAATACAAACATACGGTACTATAATTTACAAAGCTTGATAAAGCTCCTTAATGTTACTTATCTTTACAATGAAGGTTTTAAAATATCAAAAATAGCAAAACTAGATACAGAAAAAATCAACCAACTTATCCAAAAAAGTGCTTTTGAAGAAAACAAAGAAAATTATGCTATAACAGAAATGAAAATGGCTATGTTGAATTTTGATCAGCATCTTTTCAACGACACCTATTTTAAACTCTTGGAAACCAAAACATTTAAAGAAGTGTTCTTTGAAATATTTCTTCCCCTTTTAAATGATATAGGATTATTATGGCAAACAGGTACTATAGACCCTTCCCACGAACGATTTATATCGGAACTTATCAAACAAAAACTAATTGTAAATATCGAGAATGTCTATCCTAAAGAACCCACAAAAAACGACAAACTTTTTGTGCTTTATTTACCCTATGATGAAATTCATGAAATCGGATTGTTGTATTTAAACTATGAAATTATTAAGCACGGATACAAATCTGTATATCTTGGTAATAACATTCCCATAAATAGCTTACTTCATCTGCTCAATCACCATCCAAAAATAGTTTTTGTTTCTTATTTTACTGTGCAACCTGAAAAACACCTTTTAAATACTTATTTACAAGAAGCTTACGAGCTACTTTGTAAAGATTCCGAAAATCAATTCTGGATTCTTGGTAATCAAATACAAGAGGAAGATAACACAACATTACCTCACGGATTTCAGTTCATAAAAAAGATTTCTGATTTTATTGTCTTATTATAATTTGATAAAGTATTCTTAATTTTTTTTATAAATTTTTATTTTGTTTAAAATAAATGTATTTTTGTTAAACGTTTATGCAAAAAAAAATATCCATCATCGGTTCAGGATTTTCTGCTTTGGCGGCTTCTTGTTATTTAGCAAAAGCCGGAAATAAAGTTACCATCTATGAAAAAAATGAAACAATAGGAGGAAGAGCACGGCAGTTAAAAAAAGAAGGCTTTACCTTTGATATTGGACCAACTTGGTACTGGATGCCTGATGTTTTTGAACGTTTTTTTGGTGATTTTGAAAAACACCCTTCAGATTATTACCAATTAATTAAACTAAATCCTGCCTACCAAGTATATTTTGCTAAAAATGACTCAATCACCATTGAAGATACCCTTCAAAAAATTTGCATTGCTTTTGAAAAGGAAGAAAAAGGAAGTTCAAAAAAATTAAAAAAATTTATTGCTAAAGCACAAAGCAATTACAATATTGCCATTAAAGATTTGGTTTATAGACCGGGAGTTTCTCCATTAGAGCTAGTCACGCCTGCAACGATGAAAAAAATTGGGCAATTTTTCAGCACCATAAGCAAAGATGTTCGAAAAGAATTTTCCAATCCGCGATTAGTATCCATTCTTGAATTTCCTGTGCTATTTTTAGGAGCCAAAGCATCCAACACACCTTCCTTTTATAGTTTTATGAATTACGCCGATTTTGGGTTAGGAACCTTTCATCCAAAAAATGGCATGTACAGTGTCATTCTTGCCATTAAAAATCTTGCAGAAGAATTAGGAGTTACTATTAAAACCAACCAAAATATTGAAAAAATAATTACAGAAAACAAAGTTGCAGTAGGTATTATCGCCAACGGCGAAACCATACTTTCTGATATCGTTTTAAGCGGAGCCGATTACCACCACACCGAAACCTTATTAGAAAAACAAGACCGTCAATATTCTGAAACGTATTGGAACAAAAAAATATTTGCACCATCTTCCCTCCTTTTTTATGTAGGTTTTAATAAAAAAATCAAAAATGTGGAACATCACACTTTATTTTTTGATGTAGATTTTGAAGCACATGCAAAATCCATTTACAATAATCCGGAATGGCCGGAAGACCCATTGTTTTATGCAAGTTTTCCATCAAAAACAGATACAAATGCTGCACCGGATGGAAAAGAAGCTGGTATATTTTTAATTCCATTAGCTCCGGGATTAATTGATATTCCGGAAATTAGAGAAGAATATTTTGAAAAAATAATGTCACGTTTTGAAAAAATAACCAAGCAAAATGTAAAAGAATTTGTTATCTTTAAAGAAAGTTTTTGCGTAAATGATTTTATAGAACAATACAATTCCTATAAAGGAAATGCATACGGCCTTGCAAATACGTTATTTCAAACTGCTTTCTTAAGACCAAAATTGAAAAGTAGAAAAGTAAAAGGATTATATTTTACAGGACAGTTATCTGTGCCTGGACCGGGTGTGCCACCGTCCTTAATTTCAGGAAAATTAGTTGCCCAGCTCATTGAAAAAAATATTTTTAAAACCACTATAAACGATAAATAATTTATTTATATCATCCTTACTTTTATTGATAATGTACAGCAAAAATAATTATGAAATCAATTTTTGACACCGTTTCAAACAAATGTAGTAAGACCGTCACGCAATCTTATAGTACTTCCTTTTCCCTAGCTACTAAAATGTTGGCTCCTTCTATTCGTCAAGATATTTACAACATTTATGGATTTGTTCGTTTTGCTGATGAAATTGTTGACTCTTTTCACGACTACGATAAAAAAACACTGTTCAACCGATTTTCACAAGAATTAGAAAACGCCTTAGAAGATAAAATAAGCTTAAATCCCATCCTAAATTCTTTTCAGCATACGGTTTTAAAATACGGTATTGAAAAACACTTAATTACATCCTTTATGCAAAGCATGCAAATGGACTTGACTAAGAAAAAATACTTAACTCAAGACGAATATAAAGCCTATATTTACGGCTCAGCTGATGTCGTGGGTCTAATGTGTTTGAAAGTGTTTGTTAATGGAAATCAAGAAAAGTATGAGGTTTTAAAAGAATCGGCAATGCACTTAGGTTCTGCGTTTCAAAAAGTAAATTTTTTACGCGATTTAAAAGCAGATTTCGAAGATTTAAGCCGGTCTTATTTTCCGAATACAGACCTAGAACAACTAGATGAGTATTCAAAAAACAATATTATAAAAGAAATAGAAGAAGATTTTAACAAAGGGTTTCAGGGCATACTTCACCTGCCTGTTGAAGCAAAACTAGGCGTTTATACCGCTTTTATTTATTACAGAAAACTATTAACCAAACTTAAAAAAACACCCTCAACAGAAATACGAAAAACAAGAATTCGAGTTACTAATTATCAAAAAATGGGCTTACTGGCTAGAAGCTATGTAAATTTTAGACTAAATTTAATTTAAATGGCAACAACACTAATTTGGATATTCGTTTTTTTAGGAACCTTTTTCCTAATGGAATTTCTAGCTTGGTTTACTCATAAATACGTAATGCACGGTTTTTTATGGAGTTTACATAAGGATCACCATCTTAAAGACCATAAAAGCTGGTGGGAACGAAACGATTTTTTCTTTATTTTTTACGCCATAGTTAGTATTGGTTTCTTTATTAGTTGGGATTCTTTTGGTTTTTGGTTTGGTTTGCCTATTGGTTTGGGCATTTTTGCTTATGGATTTACATATTTTTTGGTGCATGACATATTCATTCACCAACGATTTAAGCTTTTTAGAAACGCTAACAATTGGTATGCAAAAGGAATACGAAGAGCACATAAAATGCACCACAAACATCTAGGAAAAGAAAAAGGCGAATGCTTTGGAATGCTCATTCCACCTATAAAATATTTCAAGAAATAAGTCTATGGAAACCCTTTATATGTGGCTAAATATAGGTTCTATTTCTTTACCATTACTTTTTAGTTTTCATCCAAAACTTCAATTTTACAAACGTTGGAAATATCTTTTCCCAAGTATCGCTATTATGATGCTTTTGTTTATTTCTTGGGATATTTTGTTTACCAGATATGAAATTTGGGGATTTAATTCCTCCTATTTCTTAGGCATCACCATAGTAAATTTACCAATTGAAGAATGTCTCTTTTTTATCTGTATCCCTTTTGCATGTGTTTTTACCCATTATTCCTTGCTTTATTTTTTTCCAAAAATGGAACTTTCAAAAAAAGCAACTTCTGTTATCTATGTTCTTTTTCTAACTCTATTAATACTGCTTTGCTTTTGGTTTTATGACCGTTGGTACACTATGGTAAACTTTGGGTACGCAATTATCCTTTTAGGGCTAACCTATAATTTTCAACCGGAAGTTCTTCGAAAGTTTTTTCTCACTTTTTTAGTTATGCTCCTCCCTTTTTTTTTAGTAAATGGCGTGCTTACTGGCAGCTTTATTGAGGAGCCTGTGGTATGGTATAACAATGCTGAAAATATGGGAATCCGTCTTTTCACCATACCCGCAGAGGATACTGTTTATGCTTTTTCGATGATACTTACCTGCATTGTACTCTTGGAGTTTTTTGAGCGAAAATTCACAAAAGTTCCTTAATACATCTTTTCATTCTAACTTATTTAAAGCTGGCATAGAATTCTTAAAATATATTTCAATTTCTTATCTTAGCATTTTAAATTAAAAAAAATACTATGACAATTCAAAAAGCCACGGAAAAAGTACTATTTATTCTAGCAATTGCAGTTATTCCTTTTATCTATTCCTGCAAAAACGAAAATAAAGAAGCAGAAAGTAACAACGCTATAGAAAATTCAGCGAACGACAAAGCAACAAACCCAGATGCTACAACAAATGAAAATGTCGCTTTAAATCCAGCACACGGTCAACCTAACCACCGATGTGATATTCCAGTAGGAGCACCATTGAATTCTCCTAAAACAGTACCATCTATTGAGTCTACTTCTTCCCCTGTTTTGAAGAATCCAAGCCCAACTAGCACAAATACTGCTGCTTTAAATCCGGCACACGGTCAACCAAATCACCGCTGTGATATTCCTGTTGGGGCACCTTTAAATCAATAAAAACTTACTTTCAAAAAAAATGTGAAGTCTTCATATACTTCTAAAAATGGAGTTTTTGAAAATTTCACATTTTTTTTAGAAGAAGACATAAAGGGATTCTTATTTTTACCACAACTTATAAAATATATTTCCAATGAATAAACTTTTCTTTTTTGCTTTTTTACTAATAACTTTAAGTTGTAAAACCACTTCACAAAATTCCGATACCACGCCAACCACTATTCAAGTTAGTGCAGCAGATTATTTAAAATACATTCAGGCAGATGAAGCTGAAAAACAACTTTATGTTTTTGCTTCTAATGAAATGGAAGGAAGGAAAACCGGCGAACAAGGACAAAAAAAAGCTGCTGCATTTTTAAAAGACTTCTATATTAAAAACAACATTGCATCGCCCTTAGGGGATTCTAATTATTTTCAAACCATCCCAGAAAGTTTCTTTAGAACCGGAAGTGGTATAAAAGCCTCTGAAAATGTTATTGCCTATATCAAAGGCTCTGAAAAACCGGAAGAGGTAATTATTATTTCAGCCCATTATGATCACGTAGGGATGGACAAAAAAGGAAATGTTTTTAACGGCGCCGATGATGACGGAAGTGGAACCATTGGCATTCTTCAAATTGCCAAAGCATTCAAAAAAGCACAAGAAGAAGGCAATGGGCCAAAACGAACTATTGTTTTCTTACACGTAACAGGCGAAGAAATTGGGTTGTATGGCTCAAAATACTACACCGATAACCCCATATTTCCTTTAGCAAATACCGTTGCAAATTTGAATATTGATATGATTGGGAGAATTGACCCGAACAAAATGGAAAATCCAAACTACATTTACTTGATAGGAAGTGACAAATTAAGTCAGGATTTACACCAGGTTTCTGAGGATATGAATGCTGCGTATATCCGATTAGATTTAGACTATAAATTTAACGATGACAAAGACCCAAATCGTTTTTATTACCGAAGTGACCATTATAATTTTGCCAAAAACAATATCCCTGTAATTTTTTACTTTAATGGTGTTCATGAAGATTACCACAAAATAACCGATACGCCAGATAAAATTGAATATGACTTGCTGGCTAAACGCGCCAAATTGGTTTTTGTTACGGCTTGGGAAATAGCAAATAGAAAAGATAGGATTGCATTGGACATTGTGAAATAGAAAAATCAACCTACAATACAATTACAAAATAATCGCAAGTACTAATTGCGATTTTTTTATTGAAAAAACAAAACTTTCTTGTTAGTTAATTTAAGACATTTTCCATTTCTAATTCCACAAAAAAAGCTTCATATTTCTATGAAGCTTATGTTTTGGGTGGAAGACCGGTTTCGAACCGGCGACCTCTAGAACCACAATCTAGCGCTCTAACCTGCTGAGCTACAACCACCATGTATTCTCAAAAAAGAGAGAATTTCTTTAAAAAACAATAAAGAACACAAATATGTCCTCTAAAGCGGATGCAAATTTAATTGAATTCGCATTCATTTTCAAAGGAAAAGTGAAAAAATCTGCTTTTATTTCAAATCAAATAACGAATCGACTGCCACATAGCGCTCTACAGTAAAACCTTCAGCAAAATCTGCACTTATCAACCTTCCTAAATCTTGTGCGCGATATTGGATACTTTCTTTAAAATTTTGGTTAGCAATAGGGGTTTCCGGTTCGTCGGATTCAGGATTAAAAAACTGACTTTCATAAGCAAAAACAGCTTCCAATTTTTTATCCATAAATCCAGATACATCTACAACAAAATCTGGTGTAATATTTTTCCATTGGATGTAGTGATATACTATTTTTGGCCGCCATTGTTTTTGCTTATTGCCTTCATAAATAGTTTCTATTTTTTGCAAACCACTTAAAAAACAAGCGTCACTAACCAAGCGACTACCTTTTCCGTGGTCAATATGTCTATCATCGATGGCATTACACAAAACAATTTCCGGGCGATATTTTCTAATTACTTTAATAACTTCCAATTTAGAAGCGGTGTTGCTAATAAAAAACCCATCAGCAAATTCCAGGTTTTCACGAAATGAAACTCCCAATATTTTAGCAGCTCTTGCAGCTTCTTTTTCTCTAATTTCAGCGGTTCCGCGTGTTCCAAGTTCGCCTCGGGTTAAATCTAAAATACCTATTTTCTTCCCGCTTGCTATTTCTTTAGCAATGGTAGCTCCACAACCTAATTCCACATCATCAGGATGCGCACCTATGGCAAGTATATCTATTTTCATTTGTCTAGCTTTAAAAGTGCCTGTTCTAAATCGGCTATTAAATCCTTTTTCTCTTCTATCCCAACCGAAAACCGAAGTAATCCATCTTTTATTCCTTGTTTTTCTCTTTCTTCGGCTCCTAATAAAGCGTGAGACGTTAAAAATGGAGATAAAATAGTAGACTCTAGTCCTGCAAGACTCATCGAGGATTTAATTAATTGCAGATGCTTTTGAAATAGTTGCGCATCCAGTCCTTCTCGTAATTCAAAGGAAAGCATGCCTCCAAAACCCTTCATTTGTGTTTTTGCCAACGCATAATCCGAATGCGATTTTAATCCCGGATAATATACTTTGGCAATGTCTTTATGATTTTCTAAATACTTCGCTAATCGTTTCGCGTTTCTGTTTTGTGCTTTTACACGAATGCCCATGGTTTTCATACTTCGTTCCAACAACCAAACGGTATAATCGCTCAAGCTTCCTCCAAAATTTTTTGCTAACTGCCATATTTTTTCAATGTGTTCTGAAGATGCAGCTACAGCACCCGCAAGAATATCACTATGCCCTCCCATATATTTTGTAGCACTGTGAATAACTATATCGATACCTAAATCTATTGGATTTTGATTTACAGGAGAAGCAAAGGTATTGTCTATCATCGTAACGATTCCTTTTTCTTTTGCTAAAGCTACCACCATTCTAATATCTGTAATGGTCATCAGCGGATTGGACGGCGTTTCAATATAAATAACTTTGGTATTTTTTTTAATTTTTTCTTCAAATGAGGCTTTCTTTAAATCTTTTGTAAATGAATATTCAATGCCAAATTTTTTAAATTCCTCAACCACCAGATTAAAAGTACCACCATATAAAGTTTGTTGCAAAACGATATGATCTCCTTTATGCAGAAATGCTAGAAGCGATGTACTAACAGCAGCCATGCCACTTCCAAAAATCAATGCATCTTCCGCATGTTCTAAAGCTGCAATTTTAATGGCAAGCGCTTTTTGATTTGGCGTGTTAAAATAACGAGGATATCGTTTCATTTCCACATCTGTAAAAGCATACGATGTTGACATATACAAAGGAGATATAGCGCCTTTAAATTGATTGTCCACAATTTTACCGGTGTGGGTGCAAATGGTATTTATACCCAATATTTCTGTAGGTTTCATTTTGATTTAATTTGTGGCAGCAATTTACTAAAACTACGGCAGTTGTATTGCAGATTTACAAAAATATAATAGAGATAAAACAGTTTAAAAATTTTATCTTTACATAGAAAAGAAATAAAATGTCAAAACTATTTACTCATATTCAAGAACTCGTAGGCATAGAAACCATTTCACGCCACAAAGTTAGCGGGTCTGAAATGAAGGAGTTACATACCATAAAAGATGCTTTTCTGCTTATTGAAAATGGCCTTATTGCTGATTTTGGCGCAATGGACACCATGCCCATGATGGATATTGGCTCGGTAACAGATGCTTCAGAAACTATTATTCTACCAGCTTGGTGTGACTCACATACCCATATTGTTTATGCAGGAAATCGGGAACAAGAATTTGTGGATAGAATTCTTGGACTTTCCTATGAAGAAATAGCTAATCGTGGTGGTGGCATCTTAAATTCTGCTAAAAAACTCCAAGAAACCAATCAGGAAGATTTATATAACCAAAGCGCAAAAAGGCTAGAAGAAGTAATACGTTTAGGCACAGGTGCTATAGAAATTAAAAGTGGATATGGACTTACCATAGAAGCAGAAATAAAAATGCTAAGAGTAATAAAAGAGCTTAAAGCAAACTATCCTATAGAAATTAAAGCAACTTTTTTAGGAGCTCATGCAATACCTTTAGCATATAAAAATAAACGAAAAGACTACATTACTTTACTTACTGAAGAAATGTTACCTCTTATTGCCGCAGAAAACTTAGCAGACTTCATTGACGTTTTTTGCGAAACAGGATATTTTACAGTAGCTGAAACTATCTCCATACTAAAAGCTGGAAAGAAATTTGGGCTTATCCCAAAAATTCATGTCAACCAATTTACGGCTATTGGAGGCATAAAAGCTGCTGTAGAAAACAATGCACTGAGTGTGGATCATCTTGAAGTAATGCGTCCCGAAGACATACAAGTATTGCAAGGAAGTACTACCATGCCTGTTGCACTACCTTCCTGCTCTTATTTTTTGGGAATTCCCTATACTCCCGCAAGAGAAATGATAGATAGTGGGCTTCCATTAGCATTGGCAACAGACTACAATCCAGGTTCTACACCTAGTGGCAACATGAATTTTGTGGTTTCTACAGCCTGTATAAAAATGAAAATGACTCCGGAAGAGGCCATCAACGCCGCTACCTTAAATGGTGCTTATGCTATGGGTATTTCTAAAACCCACGGAAGTATTTGCAAAGGGAAAAAAGCAAATTTAATATTTACCAAACCTATTCCATCCTATGGTTATTTGCCCTATGCTTTTGGAAGTAATACTATTGATAAAGTAATGCTGAATGGCGATTTTTTTGAAAGCCTTTAGATCTTAAATAGAAAAAATAAAAATATATATTTATATTGTATTAAGCTTATATAAAGACACTTCAAATAATGAACACAATTAGTATTTATTCCAGAGAAGACATTGCTAGATTCATAAACAAGCGTACCGGCGAAACCAAGTATGGCGAAGTGGTAAAAATTATTAAAGAGTTAGATGATTTAAAAACCTCACCAGCTACTTTTGTGCTTTTGGGAATACCGGAAGATATAGGTGTACGTGCAAACAAAGGCATTCCTGGTACGGAAAATGCCTGGCAAACTTGTTTAAAATCTTTACTAAACGTACAGGCCAATGCCTATACCCATCCGGAAGATGTTATTCTATTAGGTGAAATAGATTGTGCAAAACAGATAAAAGAAGCTGAAAAACTAAACAAAAAAGATGTAAATTATTTTTTAGAACTCGGCAAATTAGTTACTCGTATAGACCAAAACGTAACCGCAATCGTTGAATTGATTGTAAAAGCAGGTAAAATTCCTATACTTATTGGTGGTGGACACAATAATAGTTATGGCAATATCAAAGGCACTTCGCGAGCTTTACAACAATCCATAAACGTTATTAATTTTGATGTGCATTCCGATTTTAGACCTCTAGAACATCGGCACAGTGGAAATGGATTTTCCTATGCTTTTGAAGAAGGATATTTAAACAAATACTATATCTTCGGATTACAAAAAAATTACACCTCACAAGCAATTTTTGACCAATTGATGGAGAAAGAAAACCAAATTCAATTTGCTTTGTTTGAAAATATTATGGTTCGCAAAATTAATTCCTTTGTCCATACCTTAAACGAAGCCGAAACCTTTGTTTCAGGACAAAAATTTGGACTGGAAGTTGATTTAGATGCTATTCAAAACACACCAAGTAGTGCTATAACCCCTAGTGGATTTTCTGTCAACCAAGCACGAAGATTTGTTTCGTTTTTTGGCAGAAATAAAAATGTAACTTATTTGCATCTTTGTGAAGGCTCGCCAGTATCAGATAAAGACGGACAATTGGGAAAATTACTTGCTTTTCTTATCACTGATTTTACAGGTAAAATTTCCTAAAAAGCAGAAAATTTTTATTCTTCTTATTCTTGATTTATATTCAATTAAAAAAATAAAAAAATAATATGCGCTTTCACACCAGAAAATGGATTAAACCACAAGACCTCAACCCAAATGGAACTCTTTTTGGAGGCAGATTATTAGAATGGATTGATGAGGAAGCTGCTCTGTACGCCATCATACAATTAGAAAACCCAAAAACGGTTACAAAATTTATGAGCGAAATAAATTTTAAAAGTGCCGCAAAACAAGGAGAAATAATTGAAATTGGATTAGATGTAACCAAGTTTGGAAACGCATCTCTAACCCTAAGATGTGAAGTTAGAAATATTATGACTCGTGAAACCATTGTTGCAATAGAAAGTATTGTGATGGTAGGACTAGATGAACACGGAAAACCAAAAGCACACGGAAAGACAAAAATTGAATTTATAAAAGATAGACTCAAATAAAATAACTTCTAGTATTAAATAATAAAAAAATCTGGAAAATAATTTCAAATTCTTCGGACAAAACTACTTCTCATTTTTTTAGTATATATCCTTCTGTTTTCTACACTCTTCAATAAAAATAGCAAGGGCGTTCCCTTAATCATATTGCGTAACTGACTTTTTCATTTGGTCTTAAATCACAAAAATGCTTTTATACGAAATACAAAAGCAGCCTATATACTCATAGGATTACTAAAAGCAACGGATGTACTTTTTGTTTAGTAATAAAAACCACAAAAAAACAAAATAAATTATAAAAAAAAGACTTCACGGTGTTGATATGTCATTGGATTTTGACTGTTTTATTAACACAATAATAACAGGTGTGAATTATGCAACAATGAATTTTTATGTGTAACATATTTCCTACATAAGTACATCACCTTTGTTGCAAAGATTTTGCTTAATGCAAATTCGAAAAAATAAACTATAATGAAAACAAAAAACTTTTTACAATTTTTTACCCTTGCAGCTGTCCTGCTTGTTTTCGCTTGTGCGAAAGACGAGTTTGTAGCCGTAGATGGCGTATGTCCACTAATACTTACAACTACTCCTATAGATGGAGCTGTTGATGTTCCCTTAGATCAAGTAATATCTGTTACTTTTAATAAAGCGATGAACCAATCTACTATTAACGCAAATTCCTTTACAGTTAGTGATGGTTCCCCTCTTACTGGAACAATGACTTTTGAAGATACCGAAGTTGGAACAACGGTATTTTTTACACCCACAGCAAATTTAAACTTAAACACTACCTATACAGGTAAAGTTTTCACAACCGTAAAAGATACAAATGGTAATGCTTTGCAAGTAGCTTATGTGTGGAGTTTTTCAACAGGAAGCGTATTAGCTCCGGTTGTACTTTCTACAGATCCTGATAGTGGAGCAATTAATGTGGTTCTTAACAAAGTTATTAAAGTAACCTTCAGTCAAGTGATTGATCCGGTAACAATCACATCAGAATCGTTTACCCTTAGAAATGGAACTTCTTCTATAGCAGGTGATTTCACTTTTGACGGAGCAATTGTTTATTTTACTCCCTTAGCAGACCTAAGTTCTAACAACACCTATACAGCTACAATAACAACCGCTGTAACTAATATGGAAGGTGTTGCATTAGCAAATAACTATGTTTGGAGTTTTTCAACAGGAAGTCTTTTAGCCCCCACAGTAATTTCAACAGATCCTATTAATGATGCTACCGATGTAGTGCTAAACAAAGTAATCTCTGCAACATTTAGTGAAGTAATGGATCAAGCTACTATAACTTCTAATAGCTTTAAAGTTTTAGATGGAACCACTGCTATTTCAGGATCTTTCACCTTTGTAAATGCTATAGTACGTTTTACACCTACTAATCCTTTAACTCCTAATACTACATATATCGCTACTATTACAACTGCTGTTAAAAACTTAGCAGGTGTGTCATTAGCAGGCGATTATATTTGGAAATTTTCAACAGGAAGCACCGTTGCACCAACAGTTATTGCAACAGAACCAGAAGATGAAGCTATAGATGTACCGCTAAACCAAATAATTACTGCTACTTTTAGTGAGGTAATGAATCCGGCTACAATAACTTCTACTTCATTTATAGTGAACAATGGAACCTCTAATATCAATGGAAGTTTCAGTTTTAATGGTGCTGTTGTGCTATTTACTCCAAACAATCCTCTTACTTTAAATACTATATATACCGCAACTATTACCACTGCTGTTAAAAACCCGGCAGGAGTTTCTATTGCAAATGATTATATATGGAAATTTAGTACCGGGGTTTCATTAGCACCAACTGTTATTTCAACTGACCCACAAGACAATGACACCAACGTGCCATTAAACAAAGTAATAATAGCAACGTTTAGCGAAATAATGAATCCGGCAACAATCAATGTTAGTACATTCAGTTTAATGAATGGTACTACTAATGTTCCCGTATCTTTTGATTTTAACGGCGTGGATGTAAGTTTCACTCCTGTGTCTCCATTACTCGCAGGTATCACTTATACCGCAACGATTACAACTGGAGCACAAAATATGGCTGGAATAGGCTTGGAAGAAGATTATGTATGGGAATTCACCACCGCAAATGCAAGTACTTTACCAGATATTGGAACTATTTCAGAATTTGGTGGATTTGGAGGTAACTCCGGATTAACTAACCAAGGATTAAATTCTGTTATAAACAATGGAGGTATTGGCACAACTGCAGCTTCAACACTAGTTACTGGTTTTCACGATGGGTTAACCGGTGATATTTACACAGAAACCCCATTAAATGCCGGTTTAGTAACGGGAGGTATTTTTACCGCTCCACCAGCACCAGGAACAGCAACTTCTTTTGCTATTGCACAACAAGCATTACTAGATGCAACCGATCTTTATAATGCATTATCCCCTGCTGCCATGCCAGGAGGAACTGATCCAGGAGCAGGAGAACTAGGTGGTTTAACCCTAGCACCGGGTGTTTATCAATCTGCTAGTGGAACTTTTAACATCTCAAATGGCGATCTAACCCTAGACGCACAAGGTGATCCTAATGCACTTTGGGTTTTTCAATCTGCATCAGGTCTTACCGTAGGTATTGCAGGTCCAACAGGAGCTAAAAGTGTTATTCTAATTAACGACGCAAACTCTGCTAATGTATTTTGGCAAGTAGGAAGTGCTGCGACGATTAATGCTGCTGGAGGTGGTATTATGGTAGGAACCATTGTTTCTATGGCAGGAGTAACGCTTTCCACAGCTGACAATATGGTACAAACCGTTCTTAATGGAAGAGCTATTTCGTTAGTGGCATCCGTAACAATGGTAAACACTACGATTAACGTACCTAACTAAATAATAAATAAGAAATATAGAACCCGGGAAATAAGCCCGGTGTTCTATACTCTTATAAGTAACAATCTTAATACAAATAAAATGAAAAATTCAACGCATTTATCTACAAGACTATGTACAGCAAAGTTGCCGGATAGTCTGCCTTTAAAAAGCATACTTGTTGCCCTTGCCTTTTTGCTTGGGCTACTAACCACTGTTTCTGCACAGGAGGCCGAATATGCAAAACCTTCTTGGTATTTTGGGGTTGCCGGTGGCGCAAATTTTAATTTCTACCGTGGAACAACACAAACTTTAAATTCAGATTTAACCGTACTTTCTCCATTTCACAATGGCGATGGTGTTGGCTTATTTGTTGCACCTATGCTAGAATATCATAAATACGGTACTATGTTAGGCTTTATGATTCAAGCAGGTTTAGATAGCCGTGAAGGATCCTTTAATAGAGTAACTACTTATTGTAATTGCCCTACTGATTTAGAAACTGATTTAAGCTACATTACTGTAGAGCCAAGCCTTCGTATTGCTCCTTTTAAAAACAGTTTCTACATATACGGTGGACCACGTCTGGCTTTTAATACTGACAAAACTTTTACATACAAAATGGGAGTAAACCCAGATGTTCCAGAACAAGTAGCACAGGAATTAAAAGGAGATTTTAGCAATATTGAAAATACTATTTTTTCAATGCAAGTAGGTGCAGGTTATGATATTGCCCTTTCTTCAAACAAAAACAAAACGCAATTTGTGCTATCTCCTTTCGTGGCATTTCACCCCTATTTCGGTCAAGAACCTCGTTCTATAGAATCCTGGACAGTCACAACAGTACGTGCAGGTGTTGTATTAAAATTTGGACAAGGAAGATTAGTTACTCCTGCTAAAGAAGAAGTTATTGCTCCAAAACCTTTACCTTATACCTTTATTGTAAATTCTCCTGAAAACTCAACTACCGATCCTGTGGTAAGAGAAACCTTCCCGATAAGAAATTATGTATTTTTTGATGAAGGTTCCACTGAAATCCCAAATCGATATGCAACATTGAAAAAAAGTGAGGTTCAAAATTTCAAAGAAGATCAATTAGAAACCTACGTGCCTAAAAACATGTCTGGTCGTGCCGATAGAAATATGACGGTTTATTATAATATTTTAAACATATTAGGCGACCGTATGCAAAAACATCCTTCTTCTAAAGTTACTTTAATTGGAGCATCAGACAAAGGACCGGCGGATGGAAAATTAATGGCAGAATCTGTTAAAACCTATCTAACTGGTGTTTTTGCTATTGCTCCCGCAAGAATTACTGTAGAGGGAAGAAGCAAACCAAAATTACCTTCAAAACAAGTTGGTGGTGTTCTTGAATTAGAATTACTAAGTCAAGACGACCGAAGAGTTTCTATTGAAACCAATTCTCCTGAATTGATTATGGAATTTAGTAGTGGCCCAAATGCTCCTTTAAAACCAGTAGAATATGTGATTGTGCAAGAAGCACCTTTGAGTAGTTACCTAACTTTAGAAGTTGACGGAGCAAACGAAGCTTTTTCAACTTGGTCGGTGGAAGTGAAAGATGAGAGCAATAAAACCCAATATTTTGGTCCATACACCGAAGAAAAAGTAAGCATTCCTGGTGAAGCCATTTTAGGAACACGTGCTGAGGGTGATTACTTTATTGCGCTAGTAGGCACCTCACCAGATGGAAGTCTTGTAAGAGAAGAGCAAAAAGTACATATGGTGCTTTGGCAACCTTCAGTAGTTAAAGAAAGCAAACGTTTTAGCATTATTCATGAATTTGATGATGCAAAAGCAATACAAATGTATGATAAATACCTTACTGAAGTTGTAGCACCCAAAATACCTACAAACGGTCACGTAGTAATTAACGGACATACCGATGTTATTGGGGATGCTGAAAACAACAACACCTTATCCCTAGCAAGAGCAAACGATACAAAAATGATTTTGCAAAAAAGCTTAACCGCTATGGGAAGAAGCGATGTAACTTTTGAAGTAATTGGCAATGGCGAAAACAATCCGTTATTTGGCAATAAACTTCCTGAAGAACGTTTTTATAATCGTTCAGTGGTTATTGATGTATTTCCTAAAAAGTAGATTACGCATACCTTTTATAACACTTAATTAGCAATAAAAAGGCAAGAATTAATTTTCTTGCCTTTTTTTATTTATAAAACAGAAATAGAAGCTATTTAAAATAACCACCAAAAAGAAGGTGGCAAAGTAAAAAAGCAACCACAGAAAGTATAATTCCTATTAAAAAGACATTGAATGATTTTCGTAAAAGATTAAATTTTCTATCCATTACTTTTCCTAAATAAAAAGTATCCTTAGCTATCGTGTTATAAAGTTCATCGCCCTGATATATTAAAGCGGTAATTTCTTTTAAATAAACTTCTTCTTGCATGTCTTTAAAATTTCCGTAAAACATCAGGTTATTTATTTTTCTATCCCCGTGATTTTTTTCGGGACGTGTTGCAAAAACAGCATAAGCTATTGAAATTAAATTGGTAGCTAGCATTAAAATAATTGCATAAATAAGATGTGGATCTCTATCTAATTGGTTTAAAACTACGCTAATAATAATCGACATAATGATTGCATTAATAGAAATTAGAATGTTGCTCTTACGGTCAATCATCGTGTTTAAGGTGTATTGATTTTTAGATAGTAATCTAAATAACGTCTCCACACCGCGCTCAGATCGAGGCTCTATTTTAGATAGTTTCTTTTTTAATTCTTTTAATGTCTGTTTATCTATATCAAGTTCTTTGCTTAGATAATCATTTGTTTCTTTTTTAGATGTTTTATCCGGCATTGCATTTCTATTTATTAATTAAAGAAAAAATCAAAAAGTGACATTTATTGGTTGAATTTACTAAATAAAAAACTACCCACTAAATTTTTAATCGAAACCCGGTTCTAAAATAATAACTATTTGCATCGTCTAATGCTATAATATTGTTTCTGTTTTTATCTCTTAAATGTACTGTATTACTTATAATATAAGAGCTTCTTGCATATAAAAGTATGTTTTTAGTGAAATGGTATTCATATTCTAACCCACCTAAAATTAAGGACATATTAATACTTTTGGAAACGTTGGTTCCATCTACTAAAATACCTTTTTGCAAATTTGAACTAAAACCATCTAATTCAGCATATAATTTAAATCTATTTTTTTCGGAAAGATGGTATTGGAAATTTGTTTTGGGCACGCCCAAATTATAGGACCAATTTGGGTGAAATTTTCGATAATAACTAATATAAGGTAATGGAAAATTATACCCTCTATTTTCAGAATAGGAGACTCCTAAAATCAATCGATAGGGTTTAGAAACATTCTCATCCTTGGTCTTGTCTTTTATGAAAACTAAATCGCCTGAAAACACAATATCATCCAGCTGTAAATCATTTGCAGTTAAGTTAGAACTAAATCCGGGGGTTATGCGCAACCCAATGCGCCAATCGTTTTTAAGAGATGTAATAAATCCAATATTCAAATCTAAAATCTGAAAATCGTCTAATTCGTTTTTATCAAAGGAAAAATTTTTTTCCATTTTAAAATCTATATGGCTATAATCTAACCCTAAAAAGAGATAGGTTCTCTCTTTTTTTAGTTTAATAGGATAATTAAAAAGAGCACGAACCCGATTATAGGAAACATTGGAGTTTCCTTTAGGGATATAGGTAAAATCAACTCGAGCCAAATCAGATAATTGTGCAGTTGCTAGGGTAGAAAAAAACAAAAAAGCGGTTAGATACTTGATGGTGTATTTTATCATATATTAAATTGTGGGGTTTTTATTATTTTGAAAAATTTGCTTCTAATACAACTATTACACCATTGCGAAATACTTCTATTAAAACATTATCCCCGGGTGCTAGATTGTTAATTTGGTCTTTTATTGTTCCCAAATCATGGGGTTCATTACAACTAATTCCTTGAATGCTTAATATGATGTCCCCACCTAGCCATAATTTTTCGCCAATAATTTCTGCTTGCAAGTAGCCAGCTTTTAATCCTATGGCATCCGCAAATGAATTAGGGGTTACGTGTTGAATTAGCACTCCAGATTGTTGTGGAATGTTTAAAATATTTGCAAATATTTCATTTAAAAAGATACCGTCAAAACCGGTCCAAAAGGAATTAGCATCAAATAAAGTTTTTTTTGCGGTATTGATATCCACTGCAAATCCTAATCCTTCAAAACCTCCGCTTTTAGTTAAAATAAAACTTACAATACCTATTAACTCCCCTTTAAGGTTAAACATAGGACCGCCGGAGTTCCCATGATTGATAGAGGCATCAGTCTGAATAAACCCTGCCATTTCTCCATTGGTTAAAAGGTTTTTGTTCATTTTTCTGCTTATGTGTCCCACTGAAAGGGAATGTTCAAGACCTAAAGGTGCACCAATGATTAGTATTTGTTCTCCAATTTTTGCGGCATCAGAATTTCCAATACTTACCATTTTTAAATTGGATGGGGGATTTCTTAACTTTATAAGAGCAACATCTCCAGCAGTAGAACTGGACAACACATCTGCCTTATACGTACTTTTATTTTGTAGTTTTACCATTACCTCATTTGCTGAAGCTACAACGTGTGCTGCTGTTAAAATAAGCCCATCTGAACTAATTATAACACCAGAGCCAAGCCCTTCAGAGGCGGAAAGTTGTTGGTCTTTAATTTTATATTCCGTAACCTCTATGGTCACCACTGAAGGATCTAAGTATTCAAATAAACCAGATACATCTTGTGCGTTTACATTTAAAATGTAAAGAAAAAAAAATGATGAAAATAGTGCCTTCATAAGGTTCTAAATAAAGGGTAGAACACTTTAGACGTTTTATTTTAAAAAAATAACATCTTCTTTCTCTATAAATTAAGAATACAGATTTTTACAGAACCTATCGTTCCCATTTAATACAAAAAATGCCATTTACCTCACTAATTTTCTATATTTTATTCGTTTTGGCATTAAGTCGCCACCCAATCGTTTCTTTTTGTTTTCTTCATAGTCACTAAAGCTACCTTCAAAGAAATACACATCACTGTTTCCTTCAAAAGCGAGAATATGTGTACATATTCTATCTAAAAACCAGCGGTCATGCGAAATGACAACCGCACAGCCGGCAAAGTTTTCTAGACCTTCTTCTAAAGCGCGTAGGGTATTTACATCTAAATCGTTGGTAGGTTCATCGAGTAAAAGCACATTACCTTCTTCTTTAAGGGTCATTGCAAGGTGCAATCGGTTGCGCTCACCACCGGAAAGCGTGGCTACTTTTTTGTTTTGCTCGCTCCCTCCAAAGTTAAATCGACTCAAATAAGCTCTTGAATTTACTTGTCTTCCTCCCATCATAATGAGTTCTTGACTATCGCAAAAGTTTTGCCAAATGGTTTTGTTAGGATCAATTTTAGAATGGCTTTGATCTACATACGCTATTTTTACAGTCTCCCCAACTTTGAATTCTCCTTTATTGGGTTTTTCCTCTCCCATTATCATTCGAAAAATTGTGGTTTTACCTGCTCCATTGGGTCCAATCACTCCTACTATTCCTGCTTGTGGTAAATTAAAGTTTAAATTGTCATATAATAATTTATCCTCATAGCCCTTGCTTACACCAATGGCTTCAATTACATTCGTTCCCAAGCGTGGACCGTTGGGGATATAAATTTCAAGATTTTCATCCAACTGTTTTTGATCCTGACTTAAAAGTTTGTCGTAATTCTGCAAACGAGCTTTTTGTTTAGATTGCCGTCCTTTGGGAGCCATTCGCACCCATTCTAATTCGCGTTCTAAAGTTTTTTGACGTTTAGAAGCGGTTTTGCTTTCTTGTGCTAATCGTTTTGCTTTTTGATCTAACCAAGACGAATAATTACCTTTCCAAGGAATGCCTTCACCTCTATCTAGCTCTAAAATCCATTCAGCAACATTGTCTAAGAAATATCTATCGTGAGTTACCGCAATAACGGTTCCTTTATACTGTGAAAGATGGTGCTCTAACCAATGAACGCTTTCAGCATCTAAGTGGTTTGTAGGTTCATCGAGAAGCAATACATCGGGCTCTTGTAATAGCAATCGGCAAAGTGCTACGCGTCGTTTTTCTCCACCTGAAAGAATACCTATTTTTTTATCACTATCAGGAGTGCGTAGCGCATCCATGGCTATTTCCAGTTTGGTGTCAAGTTCCCATGCGTTGCTGGCATCAATTTTATCC
The DNA here is from genome assembly GCA_001873105.1 of Flavobacteriaceae bacterium CG2_30_34_30. GTDB lineage: Bacteria > Bacteroidota > Bacteroidia > Flavobacteriales > Flavobacteriaceae > Planktosalinus. Next base: position 63,220 of record MNYN01000048.1, read on the forward strand.
TGTAATTCCGCTTGACGGTTCATCAGTTTTTCCATTTTATCGGCATCAGAATACACTTCCTCCAAACCATACATATCGTTTATTTTATTGTATTCATCCAAAATTGCAACGGTTTCTGCAGCACCTTCTCTCACAATTTCCATTACGGTTTTTTCCGGGTCTAATTGAGGGTCTTGCTCCAAATAACCAACAGTATAACCGGGTGCAAAAACCACATCACCTTGGTAATTTTTATCTACCCCTGCTATAATTTTCAATAAAGAAGATTTTCCCGAACCATTAAGTCCGAGAATTCCTATTTTCGCTCCATAGAAAAAACTTAAATATATTTTTTTTAGAATAGGAGATTGTACACCTGGATAGGTTTTTGAAACTCCGGACATGGAAAAGATTACTTTTTTATCGTCTGCCATTATTAATAAAGATTTGAAAAACTTAATTTGAATTATAAAAAAATAGAGTCTTAGGAATAGGTACTTTTTAAGTGCACTTTAAACTCTACCTTTTAATGCATTAAACACCCAAGCAATAGCGAAAAACCCTATCCCTACGGAGGCAAAACCCCATCCGGCAACATCGTCATAACGAAATGCACCGAGTGCAATTAATATAAAACCTACAACCATCATGATAAAAGTGGCCCAGGCTAAAACGGTATTTTTATTCATTCCCATACGATTATTTTTTACTCGCAAGCAAAAGCGATTGCAATCACTTTGGGGAGGTTGCTTGTTAGTGCTATGCGAAATTTGGATTACAAATATCGTCAATTTATGTGAATTTTCTTATTGAATTGTATTCTTGTTTTTTAAGGTATTCATTTCTTTGGTAGCTACTTGAATTTTAGAATAGTTATAAAAAACCTACAATCGTTAAACGTTCCACAGGAATTCGTATTTTAGCAGCAGCATTAAAATAAAATCATGGATATCAACTTCAATAAAAACGAAGATCATAATAAATTACTTGCATCCGATTTGCGACAACGACTTACCAAAGTAAAACAAGGTGGTGGTCAAAAAAGTTTGGAAAAACACCAAGCTAAAGGGAAAATGACCGCTCGTGAACGAATTAAATATTTACTGGATGATAAAAAACCAAGCATAGAAATTGGTGCGTTTGCAGGCGATGGTATGTATGAAGAACACGGCGGTTGCGCTAGTGGAGGCGTTGTAGTAAAAATTGGCTATATAAAAGGAAAACAATGTATTGTTGTGGCTAATGATGCTACTGTAAAAGCAGGTGCTTGGTTTCCTATTACAGCAAAGAAAAACTTGAGAGCACAAGAAATTGCCATCGAAAACAAATTGCCTATTATTTACCTTGTTGATAGTGCCGGTGTTTATTTACCACTGCAAGATGAAATATTCCCGGATAAGGAACATTTTGGTCGCATTTTTAGAAACAATGCCGTAATGAGCAGTATGGGTATTACCCAAATTGCAGCTGTTATGGGAAGTTGTGTTGCCGGTGGTGCCTACTTACCTATAATGAGCGACGAAGCATTAATTGTTGATAAAACAGGAAGTATTTTTCTTGCTGGAAGTTATTTAGTAAAAGCTGCCATAGGCGAAACCATTGATAATGAAACTTTAGGAGGGGCAACAACACATTGTGAAATTAGTGGTGTAACTGATTATAAAGCAAAAGATGACCAAGATGCCTTAGATAAAATTAAAAAAATTATCGATAAAATAGGCGATTATGATAAAGCCGGTTTTAACCGAATAAAAAGTATAAAACCTAAGGAAAATCCAGATGATATTTTTGGTATTATTCCACGGTCAAGAGCCGACCAATATGATATGGTGGAAATTATAAAACGATTAGTGGATGACTCTGCATTTGAACAATACAAAGAAGGTTATGGAAAAACCATACTCACAGGCTATGCTCGAATTGATGGTTGGGCGGTTGGTATCGTGGCTAACCAACGTAAACTTGTGAAAACAACTAAAGGAGAAATGCAGTTTGGCGGTGTAATTTATAGCGACAGTGCAGACAAGGCCACTCGTTTTATTGCAAATTGTAATCAAAAGAAAATTCCTTTAGTCTTTTTACAAGATGTCACCGGATTTATGGTAGGCAGTAAAAGTGAACACGGCGGCATTATCAAAGATGGTGCAAAAATGGTTAGTGCTGTTAGTAATTCTGTAGTGCCAAAATTCACAATTATCATAGGCAACTCTTATGGAGCCGGAAACTATGCCATGTGTGGTAAAGCATACGACCCAAGACTTATTGTTGCCTGGCCAAGCGCAGAGCTTGCTGTGATGAGCGGCAATAGCGCTGCCAAGGTATTGTTGCAAATAGAAACTGCTTCCTTAAAGAAAAAAGGAGAAAGAATAACTCCTGAAGTAGAAAAAGAATTATATGACCGCATCAAAGCACGATATGATGAGCAGATATCGCCCTATTATGCCGCTGCCAGAATATGGACCGATGCCATAATAAATCCTTTAGATACGCGAACATGGATAAGCATGGGCATTGAGGCAGCCAATCATGCTCCTATTGATAAAGCATTTAATTTAGGAATTATTCAAGTTTAATTTGTAATTTTAGTTAGATTTTCAACACGAATACGACTAAAAAGCAACAACCGAAACATACGATATTTACATCCCAAAAACTTCTAGTTTTAATGTATTGAAATAATTATAATAACTGATTTCTTTTAACTGATTATAATTTAATTTTTTTATTATGGGAACAATAAAATCTTTAAACAAATGGGCAAATGCACATACCTATCTTCCAATTGATGTATTGCGAATTGCCTTAGGCGTTTTTTTATTCATCCAGGGTGTTCATTTCGCTGCAGACAGTCAATTACTTGTAAATCTTATAAAACCATTTCAAAATTATGGAGGAGCCATGTTAACCATCCATTATGTGGCTCCTGCTCATTTTCTTGGTGGTATTTTAATTGTATTTGGCTTGTTAACTCGTTGGGCAATACTTGCACAACTACCCATTTTAGTAGTTGCAATCCTTTTAAACTTTGTAGGGGAAATGCAATCCAATAATTTGTTGCTAGAAATGGTAACCTTGCTAATTTGTTTGTTTTTTCTGTTTTATGGCTCAGGAAAACACTCGGTTGATTACTATCTTAAAATGCAAAAATAAAGAATACTTATGAAAATGTAAGATTGTAATTAGTCCATATATATTTTTTTGAACATTGAAGAATATTTGCTTATTTTTTTATACAATTCAGCCACTCGGCTGGCTGGCTTCGCTGACTTCCGTAGAAAAACAATTTATTTAAAGGGGAATTAAATATTGTAAAAGGAATAACCCTTGAAGGGTTTAAAATCCTTCAAGGGTTGCTATTTTTTTCTTCGTTTCCTCTCGATTAATTTTACCTGTAGTGGTATAGGAAAATGATTTGACAAAGTAAATTTCTTTAGGCTTTTCATAGGGATGTAATCCTAAATACTCTATTTCCGGAAAGGCATCTTTGTTTCCTTCAATAATAAGAATCACTTTTTCACCAAGGGATTTATCTGGAATAGAAGAAATAAAATAAGGAACATCAATCACTAATGCTAAAACTTGTTCTACCTGCTCCGGATATACTTTATGACCGCCACTGTTAATGACAAAATCAGCACGACCCAACCATTGAAATTGTGTTTTTGAAAGCAAAACTACTACATCATTTGTATTAATCTTTTTTTTGGAAATAGCCGGTGCATGAATTACTAAACAATTACGAGAATCTACTTCAAAGGTGACGCCCGGAAGTGCTTCATAAGCTTTTATTTTAATTTCCGTTTCGGTTTTGTTATTGAGTTTTCGTATAGCAACGTGCGTGATGGTTTCCGTCATTCCGTAGGTAGCAAATACTTTTGAGGGCACCTCCTGCAATTGTTTTTCTAAAACTGCCGATACCGGAGCGCCTCCTACTATTATTTTTTTAACGCGATGTAATTCCTTTAGTGAATGTTGCACCTGCATAGGAACCATTGCTGCAAAATCGTACGATTTAATGGTTTGCAAAAGCGGTTGTTTGTTGGGGGAAACGATATCTAAATGCCAACCATGCATCATCGCTCTCACTAGCATCATTTTTCCGGCGATATAATTTACTGAAAGACATAGCAAAGCATCCGTTCCTGCTGGAAGATCAAAAAATGCCCCAGTGGCTTTGGCACTTGCTATCATTTTTTCTTTTTCTAAAACAATAGTTTTTGGGCTTCCTGTAGAGCCAGAAGTATTCATCAAAAGCGTGTTTTTAGGGTATAGCCATTCTAATAAAAATTCGGATATTTCTTTTTCTTCTTTATCGCCTTCTAATTGCAAGGCTTCTGCCAATAGAATTAAATCTTCTAGTGCAAATGCCTTTTCGTTTAGTTTGAATTCTGGATGGATATGTAACCAAGGTTCTGTCATTATAACATTTTATCAAATGAGTTGGTGGGAAGTTCTGTGGTAATGGCACTTGGTTTTTCCACCTTTCCGAATAATTTTTCTTTCCAATTGTTCCATTTGTATTTACGAGCCATTATAAAAAGGAATATGGGATAAACAATTAACACAGGAAAAAGTATATCAATGCCTGCCGTGGGTTCTGAAATATCTATTAACACCGAATTGGTTTGAAATACTGTCCAATCTGCAGTTACTAACATAGCGGCAATTAAATTATTCCCGGCATGAAATCCCAAAGCAAGTTCCATTCCCTCATCCATCAACGTCATAATGCCTAGTAGAAATCCTGTGCCAATATAATAAAGCATGATAATGTTGCCCAATTTTTCGACTTCGGGATTTGCAAGGTGCAAAAGTCCAAAGGTGAAAGAGGTTAGAATTAGGGGTAACCATCTGTTTTTTGCTAAAACACCAATTCCTTGCATCAAATAGCCGCGAAAAAGATATTCTTCCATACTTGTTTGTAGCGGTATTAAAACAATAGCGATAACGGCTAAAATTAAAAAAGGAACTAATTGAAATTGCACAATATAACTTTCGGGATTTGTATAATAATCAATTCCTGTGAGCACCAATGTAAATATCCCAATCATTCCAAAACCAAACCAAAATCTGCCCCAATCCATTTTTTTTCTGGACGTAGTAGCTTCTACTATTGGCTGTTTATGCATAAATTTAATCACTAAAAATAGTGCTCCTAATCCAACTGCAAAAGATAGCAGCATTAAGAAAAGGGTGAGATTAGGATTTAAAATAGTCATCAATTTATTGGTGTCGGAAAGTTCATCAAAACTACCGCCCTCTTGCATTACTTTAAAAGCTGCTGCACCCAAAAATGGAATGGACCCTATTTGAGTTGCAATAAAGACTATGACGATTCCTAAGGCATATCGCCACCATTCGTGAAGAGATTTAAAAGCTTGTGCTATATACATATTTATGGAAGCGTTATTAATTAATTGGTTATTTTTAAATTCATATACAATTTGTTACAAATATCTCCAACTTGACAAAGGATTGTACTTTAGTGTCCCATTTTTCACTTCTAAAGGCGATTTAATATTATTTGTATATAAACTTCCTGTGCCTAAACCTTGCGGTAATTTACTGTTTTTTGTAAAGGTATATTGGGCTATGGCATTCAACCCGACATTACTTTCAAGAGCAGAGGTAATCCACCAACCACAGTT
>MNYN01000071.1 GCA_001873105.1 Flavobacteriaceae bacterium CG2_30_34_30
ATCAATAATAAAAGCAATTTTAATATTACCCTTGGCACCACACAAAGTCGCCAACAATTTGATTCCTCCATTTTTCAGATACTAGATAATGAAAGTACGATACATTTTCAGGAATCACCGGAAATTGGTGGTGCGGTTTTTCCACTTTCAAACGATGTGGTTTATACTTTTAGCGATGCTTTTTTAGGTTTGAAGTACAAATTTATTAAAGGAAAATTTACGTTCACACCGGGACTTACCCTTCATAATTATGATTTAAAAACAAAGCAATTAGGAAGTACAACCGCACAAAATGACTGGAAGGTATTGCCAGATTTTTTTGTGATAGCACAACTAAAACGTAGCGAATCCATTCGCTTTAATTATGCCATGACTGCCGAATATACCGATGTAAATAATTATGCAGAAGGTTTTGTTTTTAATAACTACAACCGACTTTTTAGAGGTAATAGAAGCCTAGAAAATGCTTTGGCAAACAGTTTTAATTTGTCCTATTTTAGTTTTAACATGTTTAATTATACCAATGTTTCCGGCTTTTTAAACTATACCCGTCGCATAGATGGCATCAAAAATAATACGCAGATAGTGGATATCAATCAGGTTTCTTTTCCTATCAATATTTCCAGTAATTTTGCCGATGAAACCTTTTCCGCATCGGGTAGTTTTAGCAAAAGAATTAAAAAAATGCAGTATAGTATAAACGGAAATTTTTCTTGGAGCAGTTTTAACAATATTATAAATGAGGAAGTTACTTCTTCTGAAAGTTTTACCCAAAACTATCGCACTAGTGCACGAAGCAATTTTAAAGAATTTCCAAACTTTGAAATTGGGTATAATTTAATTGTAAATGAATATGACAATGGTGGTTTAACTTCTGTATTCTACACCCATAGACCATTTGCTAATGTGGAGTTTAATTTTTTAAAGAATTTCACCTTTAAAGCCGATTGGAGTTATTATGATTACAGCGATAAAGACAATACCATTCAAAATGATTATTCCTTTTTAGAAGCAAATTTATATTACCAGAAAAAAGACAGTAAGTGGGAATACCGCATACAAGCCACCAATCTTTTAGATGTGCAAACCATCAATCAGGATAGCTTTAATGAAACATTTAGCACCACTTCGTTTTATAACGTGATGCCGCGCATTGTGATGTTTACGGTAAAGTATGATCTTTAGATACTAGATGTTAGATAATAGATAGAGAAAAGAGAATATAGAAAAGAGAATATAGAAAAAACCAGCTTAGTAATTTGACTTAGCTGGTTTTTATTTTTGTTTGAAACTTATGAAGCTGCTTTATTTGCGCGCTATTTATGCAAACCCAAACGCTTTTCTAACTTCGTCCACTTTGTCCAGTTTTTCCCAAGTAAATAGTTCTACTTCCACTTCCTTTCTACCGCAATAAGGACTTTCAAAAATTTTGGTAATTGTTTTAGGCTCTCTTCCCATATGGCCATAAGCTGCGGTTTCACTGTAAATTGGGTTGCGCAGTTTCAATCTTTTTTCGATGGCTGCAGGGCGCATATCAAAAATACGAATTACTTTTTCAGCTATTTCGCCATCGGTTAAATTGAGCGGCGACGAGCCAAAGGTATTCACATTTATGGAAGTGGGTTGTACCACACCAATGGCATAACTCACCTGAACTAGAACTTCGTCAGCTACACCTGCGGCAACAAGATTTTTTGCGATATGTCTAGCTGCATAAGCGGCACTTCTATCTACTTTACTCGGGTCTTTTCCAGAAAAAGCACCACCACCGTGAGCCCCTTTTCCCCCATAAGTATCCACAATGATTTTTCTTCCTGTTAAACCGGTATCGCCGTGCGGTCCTCCAATAACAAATTTTCCAGTAGGGTTTATATGGTAGGTAATGTCTTCATTAAATAATTCTTGTACGTATTCCGGTAATTGTGCTTTTACTCTCGGAATTAGTATAGAAAGAATATCCTTTTTTATTTTAGCTAGCATGGTTGCATCTTCGTCAAAATCGTCATGTTGTGTAGAAACTACAATAGAATCAATACGTTGCGGTATGTTGTCATCACTGTATTCAATAGTTACCTGGCTTTTTGAATCGGGACGTAAATAAGGGATTTGGGTTTCCTCACGGCGTAAAACGGCAAGTTCTATTAAAATTTTGTGCGAAATATCTAAAGCCAAAGGCATGTAATTTTCTGTTTCATTAGTAGCATAGCCAAACATCATTCCTTGATCACCGGCGCCTTGCTCTTCTTTATTTTCACGATCTACCCCTTGATTAATGTCTTGCGATTGTTCATGAATTAACGAAATTACTCCACAGGAATCACCGCTAAATTGATAGGCACCTTTGGTGTAGCCTATTTTGTTAATTACATCTCTAGCTATTTGCTGCACATCAATGTAGGTATTGCTTTTCACCTCGCCGGCAAGTACAACTTGACCGGTAGTTACTAGGGTTTCACAAGCTACTTTGGAGGTGGGGTCAAAAGCTAAAAAATTATCTAAAAGAGCGTCGCTGATTTGGTCTGCAACTTTATCGGGGTGTCCTTCTGAAACACTTTCTGAAGTAAATAAATAGGCCATTCTTTTTTATTAAGTTGGATGAGGAAAAACCCTAAGACGCAAAAAACAGGCAGGAATTACACTGTTTTAGCATTTTTTATTCTGAACTTGGTTCAGAATTTAAGAGGTTGCAATCAGACAAATTTTTCCTCAAAAATTGGTTACAAATGTACATATTTAATTAGAATGAGAAAATGCTAACGCATAAAAAGATAGATGAAATTAAAAATAGAATGCTAATTTTTTCGCAAAAAAAGTATTTTAAAGTTGGATAGATTTAATTAACAAGAGTAACCTTATTGTTTTAAATATTCTTCTATTTTTACGGCAATGAAAAAAAATACTGTTTTCTTATTTTATATTTTGAGTTTTATTTGTTTTTCACAAGAAGAACAAAAACCGGTTTCTTTATCAAGTACTTACTTTTACGGAACTGTTTTAGAGCACAATCCCGGCATAGGACACTTAATTACAGAACATCCTGAAGGTTTTATTTTGCAATACAACAGAAAAACCTATGGATTTCATGCTTGGGAAAGGCGTTACAACTATCCGGATTGGGGGTTTACTTTTACCTATCAAGATATGAAAAATCCCAATTTGGGTGAGCTTTTTGGTGTGTATGCCCATATGAGTTGGTATTTTTTACACCGAAATTTTAAAGTTACTGTTGCTCAAGGCATTGCTTATGCCACTAATCCGTATGATAGGGATACAAATTTTAGAAACAATGCCTATGGTTCTACTTTGTTAAGTTCTACCGTATTAACTGCAAATTTTGTGAAGGAAAATATTTGGAATGGATTTGGAGCACATGTAGGGGTGTCGCTTTTACATTATTCCAACGGCAATGTAAGAGCACCAAACACCAGCACAAACACCTTCGGATTAAGCGCAGGAGTCAGCTATCTATTTGACCACGAGAATCTTCCCGAATTCATACCCCAAGAGGAAAAAGAAAAATATACAGAGTCTTTTAAATACAATTTTGTATTTCGTTCTGGCATAAATGAAAGTGATGTTATTGGGCAAGGGCAGTATCCTTTTTATGTGTTTTCGGCATTTGTAGATAAAAAAATTAGCAGAAAAAGCACGCTTCAAGCAGGAGCTGATGTGTTTTTCTCTCTATTTTTAAAGGAGTTGATTCAGTATCGCTTTGTGGCTTTTCCGGAAGATAATTTATCGGGCGATGAAGATTATAAACGAGTTGGGGTTTTTATTGGTCATGAATTGCGCTTTAATAAAGCAGCATTTGTTTCTCAATTAGGATACTATGTTTACTATCCGTATGATTTTGAGGGAAGAATTTATAATCGGTTTGGATTAAAACGTTATTTTGGCGAAAGCGAGCGATTTTTTGGAGTTGTTTCTTTAAAATCGCATATTGCCAAAGCAGAGGCAATAGAATTTGGTATTGGAGTTAGATGGTAATATTGTAAAAATATAAGCATGAAAAAAATTGTTTTTTTATTGGGTGTTTTTTATTTGTTGGGATGCAATTCTGAAAATGCCGATAATTGCCTTAAAACATCGGGAAGTATCATTCAACAAGAAGTAACCGTTTCGCCTTTTACTAAAATAAATGTCGGACATAGGGTGCAATTAATTGTAGAACAAGGTGTTGAGCAGCAAGTAATCTTGGAGACCGGTAAAAATTTATTAGGCAATATTACCATAGAAGTGATGGAGGATCGCTTGGTGATTACCGATAAAAATAACTGCAATTTGTTTCGTGATTTTGGCATTTCAAAGGTGTTTGTAACTTCACCCAATATTTCTGAAATAAGAAACAGTTCTGGATTAACCATTGAAAGTAGGGGAGTGCTTCGCTATCCAAATTTAACGCTACTCTCTGAAGAGCCAAACAATGGTGGTTCTTATAACACCGACGGCGATTTTGAGCTGAGTTTAGAGGTTGAAAATTTTCATATAGTAGCCAATAATATTTCTAATTTTTTTATAACAGGTTCGGCTACCAATGCAAATATTGGGCTTTATTCAGGCGATTCGCGATTTGAAGGAACCAATTTTATTATTCAAAACCTCACTTTTTTTCATCGAAGTACCAACACAATGTTTGTCAACCCTAGGCAGTCCATTCGTGGCGAAATTAGAAGTGGTGGGGATGTGATTGCTGTTTTCCGACCACCTGTGGTAGAGGTGGAGGAATTTTATACGGGGAGGCTTATTTTTCAATAGATTAAAAATTAATATTTGTAAATTTTAATTAGGGTTTCGAATATTTCAGGGATTATAATTTAAAAACTTATTTTCTTTTGAACCAAGATTTTGGATTTGGTTTCCTCCCATGTATAAAATTGGGTTTCCCCAGTTTTATGTCGTTCCAATCTTTTGTCCAATTCATCCTTTTGAACCTGGCTCAATTCCACTTCTTCCTGTTTTTGATAACTTTCAGCTAACTCTTGTATTAAGTGCAAAAGCTTGTCATCAGCAGAATGATTATATTCAAAAACCTTTTTTCTTAAATCAACATTCTTATTCATAATACAAACATTTATAAACCAAATTTACAAAAATTTTAGGAATTTATTTTTCAATAGACCCCGTCAACTCCCTAAACAATTGCTCTAAGTTTTTGTTTTTAAGGGCATATTACTCTACCCCTGCGAGCAAAAAACTCTGCTTCATACTCAAAGAAGTTATCGAAATAACAGTTATTAGCACTGTTTTCATAAAGATATAAACCTCTTAATATAATACCCTGAGTATCGAAATATAACAAATTATTAATTCTATTGAATGTGTTTGATTTATTTTTCCAATTCATTACAGGTTTGTTAAAATATGAATTAATAAAATTATAATCGTAGTATTGATAAATATGAATTAATTCGTGGGAAAATAAAAAATAATTATCTAAATGATTAGTATCTATCACCATAACATTTCCAAATACAAAAGCCCTTTTATTTCTATCTAATAGCAAATCACTTTGTGAAAATATTAACTCACCTGTTTGTAACGAGCGGGAAAATTCAAATTTAGTTTTAGAGGCAGTTATAGTAGTTAAAATAAATGAAACGGGCATAATCTTATACCTTACCTTGAATTGATTTTTAGTATAAAATTCAATCCTGTTAAATCCAATATTAAAATGCCATTGCTCAAATAATCCTCGATTAGAAGTGGCGTTTTCAACAATTGAGGTACCTGCTGAATTAACCATTTTTGCCGCCCAACTATATTCCCAATGTTCCTTTTCTGGAATTTTACCTACTAAATTTTTGCTTTCATAAATTAAGTATCCACCGATTGCTCCTTTCCAAAACCCATTTAGAAATATCTCTCCAATTTTATCCTCCGGGTTTTTATTTATAACGGCACCTATACCTCCAAAAACAGAACCCAATCCTACATTATACAATGCCATTTCAGTTTTATTTTGAGCTTGAAAATTTCTGTATAATAGTAAGAATATAAAAAGAATAAATCTATTCATAATTGTTTTCCTGGTTTAAAAAATGTAGATATCAAAAAAATTAATAAGCAACCAAAAATTGCATCTTTGCCATAGTTGCTATAAAATGAGGGCTTATTTTTAGGTACTGATACCTCAAAATAGTTAATAACATCATTTGATTTTTTTAGTATATTGCCTGATGGGCTTATTGCTAAAGACCAACCATAATTTGATGCTTTTATAACGGGACGATTACTTTCAATAGCCCTTAACTTAATTATGTTATCATATTGTGCCATCCCATACCTATTTGAATTCATAAAAAGTTCACTTGACATTACATAAATATATAAAGCATTTTTAATTTTATCTGCTACATAGAACGAATAAATTGATTCATAACAAATAAGAGGTAAAATTTGTATAGTATTTATAATTTGTTCTGACGAATCTTCAACATCTCCTCGATAAAACTTTTTATTAAAATAAGGATACAATTTAGGAAAAATATATTCAGTATATGGCACGAGTCGGTTTTTTACTTTTCCATAAAGAGTGTCTTTTGTGACTGTTATGGAGGCATTTACCATAAAATCTTTTTTCAAAAATCCTGTAGTACCTATAAATATATTTTCTACTATTCCATTTATAATTAAGGTTTTAAAGTAGTGATGTGTTAAAGAGTTAGAAAAATTATTGTTATACATACCCCTAAAAGTTTGTTCTGGTATGATAAGCGATTTGTAACAACCTAAAGTGTCAATGTTTTTTATTATGTTAAAAGCAAGTTTATCTTTTTGCAATATTTGAGTGTTATATTGATTATTGTAGGTAATAAAACGATCAGATACTCCTAAGTCTACTTTCTTTATTTTGATGTCAAGTAAGAACAATGATAAAATCGAAGGCAATAATATAGTTATAAATAATAGGTTTAAATTCTTTTTTTTCAGAAAGATAATTTGGAATATAAAATAAGAAATTAACAATAACCACAAACTACCCCCAAGCACTCCGGTAAACTGATACCATTGAGCTAAATAAGTTTGGTTTGAAAGCAGGTTACCTAAAGTAAGCCAAGGGTATGAAAAATGATAGCTATTCTGTACATACTCAAAAAACAACCATAATGGGATAAAGACCAGTGTAGTTACATTGTACCTTTTTCTCAATATATAAAAAACTACAAAAGGGACAAGGTAAACTAACACATTTGCAAATAGACCAAAAACTCCCTTGTCAATACTAAACATCCAGAACAATGCACCTATGTGCCAAGTAATAAGTATTGTAAGTGTTTTAAAAATATATAAATTAAATGGTATTTTATCACAGTAATGTATGTGATAAAAAATAGCAATTATAAATACTATAAAAAATAACCCAAAGTAGTTCCATGATAAAAATGAAACAAAGGTCAAAGATAAAGGGATCATAATCCATAAAACAAATAAAAGCAGTTTGGTTAAACTGCTTTTATTTGTATAATTACATTTTTGAATCATTTTTTTAGATTCATTTCATTTCGAACAGAAGTGATTGCAATAAAAGATGGTTCATTTTCGTGTACTTGGTACGCACCCCTACTGACCCTTATGGTTATTATAGCATCTTTCGGAAATCTTTCAACATCTTGTTGACTGATTTGATAACTACCCTGACTATCTTCTACCACAAAAGTTTCAGATATACGAAATTGGTTTTCCCAAGCAATGTTTCCATTTAATTGATGTAATGGATCATAAGTTATAAATACTACAACACCATTTGTGTTCAGGTTGTCTGCATTCCAACTAATTGTTGAACCAGCTTCAATAAAATTTGAAGAAAAATTTACTGAAATTAACTCAGGAATATATATTGAATCTCCACTTCCTCCACTTCTCTGTCCTTTTTCATAAATTGTATAATTTAGAGTATCTCCGAATAAATTTTCAAATCGTGAGTCAAAAGAATTATTTTCAAATTGGATTGAACTTTTCAAACCATCAAATATTTCTATAGATTTATTTGATCTCAAATTAGATTGTTCACTTCTTTTTTCGGATATGGCTACTCTCCTAGATTGTTTATTGCCAACACCTAGAGCATTTGATTGAAGCAAAATACTTCCTTCTAATTTTTCAGTTAACATTAATTTAGTAAGTTTTTCAACTAAATCTGCTTTAGCTTTTACTTCTTCATCTAACATATTATTTTCAGTAGAACATGCATAAAATAATAATATTGATAAAAATGCACAAAATTTGATTATATGATTTTTCATTTTTTCATTTTTTAGTTTCCTCTGTTAGTTATAAAATCATTTGCATCAGTATAATCTTCAATACCTGCTGGTTTAGTATTCCCACAATCTGCACAACCCCATGGATTTATATCTTCAACTAAATGTGATGGTGATAAATAGATAGGTTGTGATACACCTTGATTCCAAGGTGCTAAAAATGTATACTCAAAAATGTGTTTCAATCGACCGGCATTTGTTTCTCCGGGATAAGTAGGTGTAATGTTGAAATCAAAATTATGGTATGGTGCATCGTATGTCTCCCAATAAACAACCTCTAGATGAAATTCAAAATCAGCTGGAGGTACTTGAATACTAACAACTTGACTACCAGTTTGAAGTACATATTGAAATGAAAAATCAGGACATTGTGGTGAAGTTACAGTTACCATAGCATACCATTTATTTCTTATCATTAACATAAGTGCTGGTATTGCTCCGAATCTTAAATCTTCAGATGGTATAAAACCTTGAAAATTTGGTTGTCTAGCCCAGTTTGCATCATTTGGACTATCAAAGTTTAATGTAATTGAACGTGTAAGAGGTGGTTCAGTACATCCAGCGTTATTACCACCGCCCGGGTCATTTTTATCAAAACTTGACATGGTAAACGCAATGCTAAAATAAATGCCCAATGTCAGTAAACCGACAATGAAAGCAATTCTTTTTTTCTTCATAATTTATTGGTTTTTAATTATTAATTTGTAAATGATATTACTCGAATATATAAAGAAAATTTTTAACAGAACATAAATGTTCTGAATTTTTTTCAAATACATCCATAATTTTCATCTAGATTATGGACGAAATTGAAAGTTATATCAAGAAAATTGGTAAGAATATTGTTAAGTTAAGGGAAGAGAGAAACTTGAAACAAATAGATTTGTCTATAAAACTTAACATTGAAGATTCAGCACTACGTAGAATAGAAACAGGAAGAACTAATCCAACAATTAAAACTCTTTATAACATTGCTGTTGAATTAAATGTTGATTTAATTGAACTATTAAGAAATGATTAGTTTGTGTCAACGAACTCTAATAGACAAATTTTCAATCGGTTTTCCCCGTCAACTCCCTAAACAATTGCTCTAAGTTTTTGTTTTTCTGATTGAGTTGCAAAATTTTCAATCCATTATCGTGGGCAAAATCAAACACTGCCGGGCGCATGTCTTTTTGGGTAGTAAAAGTGAGTTCATATACAAAGTCAAAAGTGTTTTCTACCTTTTTTAAGCTGGGCAATCGTTGTAGCGCAACTTCCTCTACACGAAAGTCAAACGCCACTTCTATTACCTGATTTTTTGTGTCCTGTAAACGTGAAAGATTTTGGTCGGTTACAATTTTTCCTTGGTTTATGATAATTACCCGGTCACAAATGGCCTCTACTTCTTGCATAATGTGGGTAGAAAGAAAAACCGTTTTACCAGCTTTACCGTCGGGTTGGTTTCTAGCTACGCTTTTTATCAATTCTCTTATTTCCAGCAATTGGTTTGGGTCTAGACCTGTTGTGGGTTCGTCTAAAATCAATACTTCCGGGTCGTGCAACAAGGCATTCGCCAGACCCACTCGTTGTCGATATCCTTTGGAAAGTGCTTCTATTTTTTTATGCGCTTCTGGCGTTAGTCCTGTTTGTTGGATTACTTCTTCCACACGGTTTTTAGGCGTTTTATAAATGGAAGCATTAAAAAGAAGATATTCTCTTACATACATATCTAAGTACAATGGGTTGTTTTCCGGCAAATAACCTATACTTTTTTGCACCTGCATGGCTTGGGTGTCTATAGAAAAACCGTAAACTAGGGCAGTACCTTCGGTAGCGGGAATGTACGTGGTTAAAATCTTCATTAGTGTGGACTTTCCTGCACCATTAGGACCTAAAAAGCCCACGATTTCGCCTTTTTTTATGCTAAAGGAAATGGTATCCAACGCTTTTTGTTGTCCGTAATATTTTGAAATGTTTGTAACTTCAATAGACATTTTTTTCTTTTTTTCAAATTTAATGCAATAGCTGCAATAGCAAACTATTTTACTGAAAGAAATATTGTAACTTTGTGCTGCTTTATGAAAAATTACATAAAAAATAAAAAGTATTGGTGGCAACTTCTTAAGTGAAGGGCAATCGGTGTATTTTCTAAAATGAAAGACTTTCATTTTTTAGCTCCGATTGGAGCTTTTATTTTTTAGAATAAAATTGTGTAAACGAAGAATTCAATAATGAAAAACTCAGAAACCTATGGAAAATGGTTGAAAGATTTCGGTCTGGACCATCCAATAGTAATTGCCGGGCCTTGCAGTGCAGAAACGGAAGAACAAGTATTAAAAATTGCGCATCAGCTAAAAGAAACCGATGCAACAGTTCTACGTGCTGGAATTTGGAAACCAAGAACCAGACCGGGAAACTTTGAAGGTGTTGGTGCTATTGGGCTTTCATGGATGCAACGTGCTAAAGAAGAAACGGGATTGCTGCTAGCCACCGAAGTGGCAAACAAAACCCATGTAGATTTAGCTCTTAAAGCAGGAATAGACATTTTATGGATTGGCGCAAGAAGTACCGTAAGTCCTTTTATTGTTCAGGAAATTGCAGATGCGTTACAGGGCACCGATAAAATTGTGTTAGTAAAAAACCCGGTGAATCCCGATTTATCGCTTTGGCTTGGTGCTGTGGAGCGTATGCACCATGCAGATATTAAAAATCTAGGGGTTATCCATCGAGGATTTTCTACTTATGAAAAAACCAGATACCGCAACAATCCGGAGTGGCAAATACCCATTGATTTGCAAAGCCGTTTCCCAGATTTGCCTTTGTTGCTAGATCCTTCACATATTGGTGGCAGAAGGGATATTATTTTTAAACTGTGCCAAACGGCATTAGATTTAAACTATGACGGTTTCATGGTTGAAACCCATTTTGACCCAGATAATGCTTGGAGTGATGCTGCCCAACAAATCACACCGGAAAGACTGGCACAAATAACTGTAGATTTAAAAATAAGAAAGGAAGAAGGCGATGCGGTTGAATTTAAAAACAAATTAAATACCTTGCGTACGCAAATTGATTTGATAGATTCGCAATTAATGGCAACGATGGGCAAAAGAATGAAAATTGTAGATACTATAGGCGAACTAAAAAAACAAAATAACGTTGCTATTTTACAAGTAAAACGATGGAATGAAGTCCTAGAAAGAATGAATGCCATTGGTAAAGAGGAAAATTTAAGTGAAGAGTTTATCAGCCGCGTTTATAAAGCAATTCATCAAGAATCTATCCAGCACCAGCAACAAAAAGGAACTGCAATTACCTAGAATTTAAAAATAATAATGAAAGGAACCGTATATAAATCAACCGGAAGTTGGTACACCGTAAAAGCGGAAAACGGCACCTTTTACGATTGCAGAATTAAAGGAAAGTTTAGAATTCGGGGCATCAAAAGCACTAATCCTATTGCGGTGGGTGATCGTGTATCTTTTCAGTTGGACACCAAAGGCAAAGAAAACCAAGGTGTTATTTCAGACATTGAAGAAAGAGATAATTATATTGTTAGAAAATCGGTAAATCTTTCAAAAAAAACACATATCATTGCTGCTAATATTGACCAATTACTTTTGGTTATTACACTAAACAATCCGCCTACATTTACTTCGTTTATCGATCGATTTTTAGTTACTGCTGAGGCGTATCATATCAAAACCATATTATTATTCAATAAAATAGATACATACACCGAAGAAGAGCTTTTGGAAATTAAATTTTTAACGGCAACCTATAAAAATATAGGGTATGAATGTTTATCTATTTCAGCAATAACAGGCGAAAATATGGATGTTCTGAAAAAAGAAATGGTGGGTAAGGTGAGTATTTTTGCTGGTCATAGCGGGGTGGGAAAATCAACTTTGATTAACACATTAGACCCATCGGTTGCCATTAAAACCAAACAAATATCAGAGCAACATCAGCAAGGACAGCACACCACAACCTTTGCCGAAATGTATGATCTGCCTTTTGATGCAAAAATAATTGATACTCCAGGCGTAAAAGGATTTGGCGTTGTGGACATGGAAAAAGAAGAATTGACTGATTATTTTCCGGAATTTTTAAAATTAAAACAACAGTGTAAATTTCATAATTGTTCCCACATACACGAGCCTAATTGTGCGGTAAAAGAAGCTTTGGAAAAAGAAAAAGTAGCTTGGTCTCGCTACCGAAGTTATGTGCAACTGTTAGAAGGCGAGGACGAGAATTACAGAACAGACATTTGGGAACAAGAAAACTAATGCAAAAAAATCAAAAACCTATCGCCCATTTTTAAAAACGTTCATGGAGAATAAGGAATGAGAGCAGTAATACAAAGAGTTAAGCAAGCATCGGTAACTGTGCATGGCGAAAAAATTTCTGAAATAAATCAAGGTTTATTGATTTTATTGGGAATGGAACATGAAGATTCGCAAGAAGATGTACTATGGTTATGCTCTAAAATAATAAAACTTCGTATATTTGATGATGAAGGAGGAGCAATGAACAAATCCCTACTCGATATAGATGGCGAAGTTTTAGTTGTTAGTCAATTTACACTTCATGCCTCTACGAAAAAGGGCAATCGCCCGTCCTTTATAAAAGCCGCTAAACCTGATGTTGCAATCCCCTTGTATCATATGTTTATCTCTCAGTTTGAGAACGATTTAGGAAAAAAAATCAGTACTGGAATTTTTGGTGCTATGATGCAAGTTTCCTTAATCAATGATGGACCGGTTACAATTTCAATAGACACAAAAAATAAAGAATAAATTACTTTTTTTAGTAAAAGAGGTTATATTTGAAAATATTAAATAGATGTTAATGAAATTAATTAGTATAGTATTTTTAGTTGCTTTTACACAAATATATTCACAGAAAACAGACTTTGCAGTCAGTAATATCTCAAAAGAAATTCTTGAAAATGCCAACGGAGTCACCAGAGTAGATGAAATGGTGGTAAACGTAAAATCAAAAAATGAAATAACCTATACCTTACGAATTGCAGTAACGGTCCTTAATAAGTCCGGCAATAATTTTGTACAAGATGCCATTGGCTTTGATAAAACAAAAAAAATTAACAAAGCAGAAGTTAGTATATATGATGCATCCGGCAAAGAAATAAAGAAATACAAGAAAAAAGATTTTAGAGAAAAAAGTGCTGCTGATGGTTTTAGTTTATATACAGATGATAAAATTTTATTTTTAGATTATACCCCAATAAATTATCCATATACGTTTGAATTATCCTATGAATATACTACTTCAAATTCGTTGTATATCTCAAACTGGTATTTCTTGTCCAATTATTATCAAAGCTCTGAAAGCAGCCTCTTAGTTGTGAACTACAATCCAAATACGATAAACTTTAATATTAAAGAGTCTAATTTAAAGGGTTATGGCATCATTAATAAAAGTACTTCTGGCAAAATACACTACGAATCCTCCAGCATAAAAGCCATAGAACCGGAACAATTTTCACCCAATTTTTTAGAATCAACCCCTATGATTCATATAGCGCCTACTAGTTTTCAATATGATGGGTATTCTGGCGAAGCCACAAATTGGAAAGAATTTGGAAAATGGTGTTATGACAATTTAATTGAAGGCAGAGACAAATTACCGGATGCCACGATTGCACTTATTAAAAACCTTACCAGCAAAACTGAAGACCCTATAGAAAAAGCAAAAATAGTATATGAGTATGTGCAAAAAAATACACGCTATATTAGTGTTCAAATAGGTATAGGTGGATTTCGACCCATAACAGCTGCTGAAGTAGATAAAGTAAAATATGGCGATTGCAAGGGATTAACTAATTATACCAAAGCATTGTTAAATGCCGTGGGAGTTACTTCCTACTATTCTGTTGTAGAAGCAGGTAACGAACAAATTGGGTTTATAGAAGATTTTCCTTCCATAGAGCAAGGCAACCATGTGATACTCGCAATCCCTAACGAGGAAGATTATACTTGGTTAGAATGCACTAGCCAGCAAACACCTTTTGGCTTTATTGCAAATTTTACAGACAACAGAAATGTTCTAGTAGTAAAACCCGATGGTGGCGAAATAGTAAAAACCAAATCCTATATAGAAGAAGACAATAGCCAAAACACCGAGGCAATTCTTACCCTAGACTTAGATGGAAATTTAAAATCCAATATAAAAATTTACAGTAAAGGAACCTTTTATAATAAATGGCAATACTTACCCTCTTATAACCAAATGGATGTGGTGAAAAGTTATAAAAAAAGATGGAGTAAACTCAACAATAT
The DNA here is from genome assembly GCA_001873105.1 of Flavobacteriaceae bacterium CG2_30_34_30. Lineage (GTDB taxonomy): Bacteria > Bacteroidota > Bacteroidia > Flavobacteriales > Flavobacteriaceae > Planktosalinus. The sequence continues at coordinate 14,546 of MNYN01000071.1, forward strand.
TACCATACAAACTTTTGAATTTGAAAATGATAAAAATCAAATTGTATTCACCGAAAATGTGCATTTAGACGTCAATAATTATGTTTCAAAAGCAGGCGATAGAATAATTTTTTCGTTAAATGCATTTAACAATACCATAGATATTCCAAATAGATACAAGGAAAGAAAATCACCTGTAGAAATAAAAAGAGGATTTATTGATGAAAGTGTTTATACCATCTATTACCCGGAAGAATATACCATAGAGGCGATGCCAAAAATTAATAACATAAAAAATTCATTTGGAGAATATGTCATTACTTTACTTCAAAACGAAAATCACAGCATTACCTATAGTAGAAAGTTTTTTGTTAAAGAAGGCATTTATCCCAAAGAAGAATATGAAAAATTCAGAAACTTTTTTAGTGAAGCTGCCATTCAAGATAACGCGAAAATTGTACTAATGAAAAAATAATTATAATGAAAAAAAGTCTTTTTATTTTATGGTGTGTTTTAATGTATAACACAGTTTACGCACAACGGTTTGATTTTGGTAAGGTTTCAGAAGAAGAAATAAAGGAAGAAGTCCACCCTTTAGATCCCGAAGCCCCCGCAGCGGTTTTGTATAAAAAAGCAACCCTTAAAATGGAATATAATGACAAATGGTTGTATGTGTATGAAGTAGAAGCCAGAATAAAAATTTATAAAAAAGAGGGGTTTGATAAAGCCACGGTAAATGTACCATTATACCGAATTGGGGTAGGTAAAAATGAACTTTTTTCTAACCTGAAAGCGTTTACTTATACCCTGCAAAACGGAAAAATTGAAAAAGAAAAAATTGGCAATAATGCCATATTTGATGAAGATTATAACGAATTTTTGGATCTTAAAAAATTCACTTTTCCTAATATAAAAGAAGGGGTGGTGTTAGAATACACTTATAAAATCACCTTTCCATACATTAGCGGCCTTCCGGAGTTTTATTTTCAAGAAGATATACCCGTTAATTTTGCAGAATACACCCTAAAAATTCCCGAATATCTAGGCTATAAATCCTACAGCAAAGGATTTTTCCCACTGCAAAGAGAGGAAAAAAGAGAAGTAAATAAATTCTCCTATACTTATGTGCCAACACAAACAGCAGGCACTTCGGCTCTAGGCTCTCATAAAACCCATAACGCCTCTAGAGATTATACTTTGTTTACTACCAAATATACCGCCAATAACGTTCCAAAATTAGTAGCCGAAGAATATGTTAACAATATTGATAACTATTTAACTTCTATCAGGCATGAATTAGAATGGGTGAAAATGCCGAATAGCGAATTAGAAAAAATAGCACAAAATTGGGAAGATGTGGTTAAATCTATTTATAAAAATGATTATTTTGGGAAAGAACTGGCACAAAAAAATTATTTTGAAGCTGAGTTAGACCCGTTTCTTAAAGGAGTAAATACAAATCTGGAAAAAGCAAACCTTATTTTTGAATTTGTAAAAAATAAAATTTTATGGAATAAAAATTACGGGTATTACACAAAAGACGGAGTAAAAACGGCATATAAAAACAGAACAGGAAATGTTGCAGAAATTAACCTAATGCTTACCGCTATGTTGCGCTATGCAGGTTTAAAAGCAAATCCGGTGCTAGTGAGCACAAAATCTAACGGCATTCCACTTTTCCCCACACGACAAGGATTCAATTATGTAGTTAGTGCCATTGAGCTTCCCGAAGGTGCTTTATTGCTGGATGCTACCGATACATACAGCAGTCCAAATATTTTACCCGAACGTGCCTTAAACTGGTTTGGACGTTTGGTGCGTAGTGATGAAACTTCCGAAGAAGTAAATTTAATGCCTACAAAACTCTCCAGAAAAGTAATAAATATGAGCATAAAACTGAACGAAAATGGCCGTATAGATGGAAAAATAAGAAACACACTTACCGATCATTTAGCGTTACAATTTCGAACCAAATATGCTGACGTAGAAGAAAAAACCTATATTGATCAATTGCAAAATCAATTTATTTCTTTGGATATCGAAGACTATACCCTTCAAAACCAAAAAGATGCGTACCAACCAATTGTGGAAAGCTATACTTTTTCTAAAATCAATTCCTTTGACAAAATTGGAGATAAAATATATTTTCATCCCTTGTTTTTTTTAGCCACGATTAAAAATCCATTTACCGCCGAAAGCAGAGCATATCCCATAGATTTTAAATATCCCACTTCCGATTCCTATACAGTAAGTATTGCCATTCCTGATGGATACCAAGTGGAATCTGTTCCGGAATCAGCAGCTTTACAACTTCCGGATGGTTTAGGAAAATACGGTTTTATGATTTCACAATCCGGAAATAGCATCCAATTGCGAGTTACTTCAGATATTAATTTTACGATGGTACCTGCACCTTATTATGATGTTTTAAAACAATATTTTAAAGCAATTGTAGAAAAAGAAACCGAAAAAATTGTGTTAGTTAAATTGTAGAATTTTTTTAAAAAAATAAAAAATCATGAAACAATTGTCTCTTTTCGTTTTGTTATTCAGCAGTTCCTTATTTGCCCAAGACTTCAATTTTGGAAAAGTATCTGACAGCGAAGTAAAACAACAGTTACATCCACTAGATTCCTCTGCCATTGCTGCCGTTCTTTATAAAAAAGGAAGTACTAAAATGATTTATGAAGAAAAATGGTATTACGTTCATGAAATAGAATCGAGAGTAAAAATTTATAAAAAAGAAGGTTTTGATTATGCCACAGTAAAAATCCCAATGTACGATGGTGGTGGGGGTAATAAGGAAAAAATATCCAATATTAAAGCTTTTACGTATAATCTGGAAAACGGAAAAATAAACAGAGAAAAGCTCAAAAGCGATGGGCAGTTTGAAGAAGAAATTACTGAAAATTGGCGGTATTACAAGTTTACACTTCCCAACGTAAAAGAAGGCTCGGTTATCGAGTTCACCTATAGAGTGACCTCGCCTTTTATAAATTCATTACCAGAGTTTACCTTTCAAGAAAAAATTCCAGTAGCTAATGTAGAGTACACCATTGAAATCCCCGAATACCTGAACTACAGGGCATATAGCAAAGGCTTTTTTCCATTAAAACAAACTAAGACTTCAAGAAGAGAAAAATTATTAATTAGTTATCGAGCAGATACAGACCCACAAGTAGGTGGTTTAGGCAACATAAATTCCTTAAGAACAGAAAGAGGTCAAATAGAATTCAACCTGGAAACTACTGTTTATTCTGTTACCCAATTACCAAAATTAGTGGAGGAAGAATATGTAAATAATATGGATAATTATTTAAATTCTATCAAACACGAGCTGGAATGGACAAAAATGCCGGGTTCTTCTCTAGAAACTTACACCCATTCTTGGGACGATGTTGCAAAGTCTATTTATAAACACAGTAGGTTTGGTAATGAAATAGACACAAGAGAGTATTTTGAACAAGATTTAGATCCATTATTAAAAACAGCCCAAAATAGTTTTGAAAAAATAAAAATTGTTTTTGACTTTGTAAAGCAAAAAGTAAAATGGAATGAAAAATATGGTGTTCTTGTTAAGGATGGGGTTAAAAAAGCGTATTCACAACGCACAGGAAATGTAGCAGAAATTAATTTAATGCTAACCGGAATGCTTCGCTATGCAGGATTAAATGCAAACCCGATATTGGTTAGTACCAGAGCAAACGGCATTGCCTATTTCCCTACCAGAGAAGGTTTTAACTATGTAATAGCTGCTGTTGAACTAAATAACGAACTAATTTTACTGGACGCAACAAATGAATTTACCGAACCAAACATACTTACTGAAAAAACCTTGAATTGGGTGGGAAGACTTATCCGAAGTGATTTCAGCTCAGTAGAGGTAGATTTAATGCCTAAAATTCTTTCAAAAAGAGTATTCGATTTAAATATTAAAATGGATTTGCAAGGCACTATAAATGGAAGATGCAGAAACAGCTATACAAATCACGAAGCATTAAATTACCGAAATAATTTTGCTGGCAAAAGCGATAAAGCTTATGAAGAAATTATCGAAAATAACTATAGCCTGATGGAAATAAGTGACATCGATATCACAAACAGAAAAGAAACAGATAAACCTTATATAGAAAATTTTAATTTTAACAAAACCAGTAGCTTTGATGCTTTAGGAGATAGAATTTATTTTCAACCTTTATTTTTTATGGCAACCACAAAAAATCCATTTAAAGCAGAAGAGAGGGAATTTCCAATAGATTTTTCTTTTCCTAGATCAAAAATAGTACGATTACAAATTGAAATTCCGGAAGGCTATAAAATAGAATCGGCACCAGAAAGCGCCACCTACAAACTACCAGATGATTTGGGAGAGTTTACCTATTTAATTTCCACAACGGAAAATACCATAAATTTGCGCGTCATTTCGGAAATAAAAGCCTCTATTTTGCCGGCTGGGTACTATAGTGCTTTAAAGGAATATTATAAATTAGTAGTAGAAAAAGAAACCGAAAAAATAGTGCTTGTAAAATCGTAAAAAGTCAACTCAAAATGAACCTTAAACACGCACAATTAGAAGTAGATACTTGGATAAAAAATCACGGTGTCCGCTATTTTAATGAGCTCACCAATATGGCGCAACTTACTGAAGAAGTAGGTGAAGTAGCCAGAATCATTGCACGACGCTATGGCGAACAAAGCGAAAAAGAAAGCGATAAAAATAAAGACCTAGGCGAAGAACTTGCCGATGTTGTTTTTGTTGTTTTATGTTTAGCAAACCAAACAGGTATCGATTTGCAAGCTGCTTTTGATAAAAAATTAGAACAAAAAACCAATCGCGATCACAACCGCCATCAAAATAACGAAAAACTAAAATAGAGAATTTCCATTATGTGTTGTACTTTTATCCTATTAATTGGATGGTAATATGTTTAAAAAAAAATTGGAAAAAGGATTCCTTACACAACAAACAGTCTATGCTCTTTTTTCAATATTCTTTTGTCTTATTAATACCATATTTTGTAACCTCGCCCTTCAATAATGAATGTCCATCTGCAATACGGCACCATACTTTCTGCTTCTGAAATTCAAATTTGCGGCTCAAAAAGTTTATCCAATCGCCTGTTAATCCTTCAAGCAATTTTTCCGGAAATAAAAATTAAAAATCTTTCTACTAGTGAAGACACTCTCTTACTTCAAAAAGGATTAGTTGCCAATAAAAATGAAATAGACATTCACCATGCCGGCACCGCAATGCGATTTCTAACCGCTTATTTTGCGGTACAAAAAAACAAAGAAGTAATTCTTTCAGGTTCCAACAGAATGAAACAACGACCCATTGGCGAGCTTGTAGATGCCTTACGTCAATTAGACGCAAAAATTGAATATCTGGAAAAAGAAGGGTTTCCGCCTTTAAAAATTTCCGGCACCGAAATCACTAAAAATAAAGTACGCATTAATGCAGGAATTAGCAGTCAGTTTATCACAGCACTTCTCCTTATCGCTCCTTCCCTAAAAAATGGGCTAGAAATAGTGTTAGTTGGTAAAATAACTTCTCTACCTTATATTCAAATGACGTTGGCTTTGTTACACCAAATAGGTGTACAAACTACTTTTAAAGAAAACAAAATAACCATACATTATTTAGATAAAGTTGCCTATGACGCAACTTCAGTACAGGTAGAATCTGATTGGTCATCGGCTTCCTATTTTTATTCTTTAGTCGCTCTTTCTCCTTTGGGCACAAAAATTACTTTGTCTAATTTTAAAAAGGGCAGCTTGCAAGGTGATGCAGCTTTAGTAGCAATTTATGCAGATTTTGGAGTAGAGACCACATTTCAAAAAAGCAATATTATTTTGAAAAAAACGTCAAATCCAAAAATTGAAAACTTACGACTTACCCTCAACAACACGCCAGACATAGCACAAACTATAGCAGTAACCTGTTTTGGATTAGGAATTGCTTGCCATCTTTCAGGTTTACATACCTTGAAAATAAAAGAAACAGATAGGCTGCAAGCACTAAAAACAGAACTGGAAAAACTTGGAGCGAACGTAACCATTTCAAAGGAAAGTTTACACCTAGAGTCAGACCGATTTCCATTGGAAGAATCTTTGGAAAGAGAAGTTTATATAAATACCTACAACGACCACCGAATGGCGATGTCTTTTGCGCCTTTGGTTTTAAAAAAATCACTCAGCATTGAAGAAGCAAAAGTGGTCGATAAATCCTATCCCGAATTCTGGTTAGACCTGCAAAAAGCAGGGGTTCAAATTATTATTAAATAATAAATCCCTTTTTACTTGACAACGCCTATTTGCAGGTCGTATATTTGCAGCCTTTAAAAAACTAAACTAAAACCTAAAGTGTATGAAGCTTTCCAGTTTTCAATTTGAACTTCCACAAGAATTATTGGCAGAATACCCAACATTAAATAGAGACGAATCTAGATTGATGGTGTTAAACAGAAAAACACAAACTATAGAGCATAAAATGTTCAAAGATTTGATAGACTATTTTGAAGAAGATGACGTTTTAATTTTAAATGACACGAAGGTGTTTCCGGCTAGACTTTATGGTAATAAAGAAAAAACGGGAGCTCGTATTGAGGTTTTTTTGCTTCGCGAACTTAATTCAGAAACAAGACTTTGGGACGTTTTAGTAGATCCTGCAAGAAAAATTAGAATAGGAAATAAACTATATTTTGGCGATGACGAAAGTCTTGTGGCTGAGGTTATTGATAACACTACCTCAAGAGGAAGAACGTTACGTTTTTTATTTGATGGTACGTATGAGGAATTCCGAAAAAAATTAACCGAATTAGGCGAAACACCATTACCAAAATATATTTCCAGAGAGGTGGAGCCGGAAGATGCCGAAAGATACCAAACCATTTATGCTAAAAATGAAGGAGCCGTAGCGGCACCAACAGCAGGTTTACACTTTTCAAAACACTTGCTTAAACGATTAGAAATTAAAGGAGTAAATTTTGCTGAGGTTACTTTACATGTAGGGTTAGGCACTTTTAGCCCTGTAGAAGTAGAAGACCTTTCCAAACATAAAATGGATTCCGAAGAAATAGTAGTGAGCGAGGATTGTGCAAGAATTGTTAACCAAGGTATAAAAGACAAAAGAAGAATTTGTGCCGTGGGAACTACAGTAATGCGTTCTGTAGAAAGTTGTGTGTCCTCAAATCATACACTTAATGCATATTCCGGTTGGACCAATAAATTTATATTTCCACCTCACGAATTTAGTATTGCAAATATGATGATAACGAATTTTCATACACCAAAATCCACACTTTTAATGATGGCATCTGCTTTTGCGGGTCACGATTTTATTAAAAAAGCGTATGCAGAAGCAATAAAAGAAAAGTACCGTTTTTATTCCTATGGCGATGCCATGTTGATACTTTAAATTTTTATTTAAAAATCTAAACTCCTCTTCAATTATCTTATTGGAGAGGAATTTTGCTTTTTCAGGCGAATTTTCATTAAAATTAATTACTTTAGTGTTCACAATTTTTGATATTGCGATAGAATGAAAAAAATTACGCTGTATTTACTTTTATTATTTGTTGTAAACCTAACCGCACAAGTTACTAATCAAGGGCAACCTATGAGTTGGAAATTTAACCAGCTCAATAATGTAATACCTATACAAATGCCCGCAGTTGATCTAGAATCACTCCAAGCGGAAGACGCAATAAACGATTTACAAAGAAATATTCCTTGGCGTTTTGGTACAGAATTACCCGTAAATTTAACGATGCAAACTTCAGGCACTTGGGATCAATTGCCTAATGGCGACAGAATTTGGCGTTTGAATATAGTTTCAGAAGGAGCAAAAACATTAAATTTTGTGTTTAGTGATTTCTTTCTACCCACAGGGGCAAGTCTCTATTTTTATAATAATGAAAGATCAGACTTACTTGGCGCATATACTTCTTCCCAAAATAGAGAAGATAGACAACTAGGCACTTGGTTTGTTGAAGGTGACAACATTTGGATTGAATACTATGAACCTAGAGCTGAAACCGGTAAAGGTTCTTTGCAGATTTCTAGAGTAGTTCATGGATACCGCTCGGTATCGCAAACCCAAATTGCCGGAAAAGCTTTAAACGATTCCGGACCCTGTAATCACGACGTTGATTGTCCGGTGGGCGAAGATTTTGATTCGCTTAAAAATGTTTTAAAACGATCTGTAGCACTCTTTATACTTGGAGGTTCTGTATGTTCAGGAACATTAATAAACAATACCGATAATAACAACGCACCTTACTTTTTAACCGCAAACCATTGCGATAATGGTAACACCGCCGTTTGGGCATTCCGATTTAATTGGGTAAGTCCGGATCCTTCTTGTGGTACAACTACAAATAGTGCCAATGGAAATTATAACCAAACCACCAGTGGCGCAACAAAACTGGCAAACAACTCAAAATCGGATGTTATGTTAGTCAATATTGATGGTAATTTACCATCAGCTTGGAATTTAACTTGGGCAGGATGGAACAGAAGCGACACAGATATACCAGCATTTACAGTTGGAATTCATCATCCGGCTGGAGATATAATGAAAGTTTGTAGAGATGACCAAGCACCGCTTAAAGTAAGTTTAAATTTTAATGGAAACCCCACTACACAAGTTTGGCGTATTAGCGATTGGGATTTAGGCGTAACCGAAGGAGGATCCTCTGGATCGGCATTATTTGATCAAAATGGGAGAATCGTTGGCCAGCTTGCAGGAGGTGCAGCAGCTTGCGTTGGTACAAATGATAATGGACAACCCGATTTTTATGGCCGTTTTGCCACTTCATGGGATTTTGGAACTACTAATAATACCCGACTTTCCAACTGGTTAGACCCACAAAGTACAGGAGCAACCTCTATAGATATTTTGAATACTCCGGATTTTCAGTTTTTGGGAAGAATTTCTATTTTTCCAAACCCTGCTACTACGATAATTAATGTAGCAAACAATAATTCCACACAACTTTCTTATCAATTGTACTCTATAAACGGACAATTAATTTTGGGAGATACCCTACCTCATGTAAATAATACAATTTCTGTAGAATTTTTATCTGAAGGCATTTACTTTTTAAAGCTAGAAGACGCAGCATCAAACAACTCTTTGGTAAAACGAATTGTGGTAAAAAAATAAATAATTGTACGAGTTTTATTCAAAAAAGTGCTTCCCATAAAGAAGCACTTTTCTGTTTTTAACATTCGGTGGTATTTACCTCAAATTTGTAGTACTTTTGCAGTATGCAAGAAGTGAAAAAAGACATAAGAGCATTATCCAAAGAAGAGTTAAGAACTTTTTTTGAAAGCATAGGCGATAAAACCTTTAGAGGAAATCAAGTGTATGAATGGCTTTGGAATAAAGGAGCACACAATTTTGAAGAAATGACAAATCTTTCAAAAGAAACCAGAAAACACTTAACCGACCATTTTGTCATTAACCATATACAAGTAGATCAAATTCAAAAAAGCGCAGATGGCACCATAAAAAACGCGGTAAAATTACATGACGATTTGATTGTAGAATCGGTACTTATTCCCACAAAAAGTCGAACAACCGCTTGTGTATCTTCGCAAGTAGGCTGCAGTTTAGACTGTAAATTTTGTGCTACAGCAAAATTGAAAAGAATGCGCAATCTAAATCCGGATGAAATTTACGATCAAGTAGTAGCGATTGATAGAGAGAGCAGGTTGTATTTTAACAAACCACTCTCCAATATTGTTTTTATGGGAATGGGAGAGCCCTTAATGAATTACAACAACGTTTTAAAAGCGATTGAAAAAATTACCTCCCCAGAAGGACTAGGCATGTCGCCAAAAAGAATTACAGTTTCTACTTCCGGCGTTCCAAAAATGATTAAAAAATTAGCCGATGACGAAGTGAAATTTAAATTAGCAGTTTCTCTGCACAGTGCCATTCAAGAAACCAGAATATCCATTATGCCTTTTGCTGAAAATTTCACTTTAATCGATTTAAAAGAAGCCCTTCAATATTGGTATGCTAAAACAAAAAGCAGAATCTCCTACGAGTATGTAGTTTGGAAAGATATAAACGACGGACAGAAAGATATAGATGCCTTAGTACAATTTTGCAGCTATGTGCCTTGTAAAGTAAATCTTATTGAGTACAACCCCATAGGAGAAGAAGCTTTTAAACAAGCAAGTACTAAAACTATTGATAAGTATATTGAGGCTTTAGAGCACAGAGGTATTCCGGTAACTGTTAGAAGAAGTCGCGGTAAGGATATTGATGCTGCTTGTGGGCAATTGGCAAATAAGCAATAAAAAAAGGCTTTTCAGAATAGGAAAAGCCTTTTTTAAAACAAACCACACCAAGTTCCCTCTCCTTTAGAGAGGGTTAGGGTGAGGATATTTTATCTTTTGATAAGTTTAAAAGAAGTGGTTTGACCGTTAGCAGTAACATTAGCAATGTAAATGCCATCTTTTAATGAAGCTAAACTAATTACTTCATTAGTAGAAGATAATTTTTGAGCAATTACCGCTTGACCTAAAATATTAAAGATGCTGATGTTGTTAAAAGCTTCATTAGCTTGAATTGTTAGGTTTTTGTTTTGTACATTATAGA
>MNYN01000007.1 GCA_001873105.1 Flavobacteriaceae bacterium CG2_30_34_30
GTGGATGGCTCCGCCATCAAATGACGGAGGGCGCCTCTCATACCACCGTACATACGGGTCTCGTATATGGCGGTTCGCAAACAGATGGGTTTAGATATTTGAACATATCGAGTAGTGATTGATAGCCTCGCTTTTTAAGTCGTTGCTCCGTGATGGTTGTACCTAAAATGGGGCTTTGTGCAATTGCCCAACCGCCTTTCCTGCTTCTGCTCCACACAAGCCGATAGACAAAATCGGTTTTTTTTTAAAATTTATATTTAAGTAATTGCTTAAATAAACAAATTAACTATATTTGCACTATGGATGACAATTCTTGCATACGACAACAGGCGGACGTTAAACAAATCAATCGCTGTAAAGACAGAGTTACCAATCTTAACGGAACTTTTGACTACCTATCACAAGGACTTGAATTAGCGGGTAACAACGTAAGACTAAAAATTCTCTTTCTGCTTTATGAAGAAAAACGACTTTGTGTTTGCGACATCAGCGACATTCTCGGCATGACCATTTCGGCAGTTTCTCAACACCTGCGAAAACTCAAAGACAGAAAACTAATTGAACCCGAACGAGAAGCACAAACCATTTTTTATACATTGACAAAAGAATATGAAAAAATGCTGAAACCGTTTTTTAAAATACTTGACGAAAACAAAATTATGGAAACCATATGAAAACCGACAACAAACTAATCGGAGCAGGACTTTTAACCGCTATTGCAGCTTCATTATGTTGCATCACACCAGTATTAGCTTTAATTGCAGGGACAAGCGGACTTGCTTCAACTTTTTCTTGGCTTGAACCTTTCAGACCTTATTTTATTGGTTTGACAATTTTGGTGCTTGGTTTTGCTTGGTATCAAAAGTTACTACCTAAAAAAAAAATTGATTGCAACTGCGAAACAGAAGAAAAGCCAAAATTTATTCAAACAAAAATGTTTTTAGGAATTGTAACAGCATTTGCAATCGTGATGCTTGCCTTTCCTTACTATTCAAGCATTTTTTACCCAAAGTCAGAAAAGCAAATCATAGTAGTTGACCAATCAAATATTCAAAAAGTAGAGTTTACAATTAGTGGAATGACTTGTGTAAGTTGCGAAGAACACGTAAATCATGAAGTGAATAAATTAACAGGAATACTAAATTCAAACGCATCTTACCAAAACGGAAACGCCATTGTGGAGTTTGACAATTCCAAAACAAACATCACCGAAATTGAAAAAGCAATTAACGCCACAGGATATTCTGTAACCAACAAAAAAGACAATTAAAATGGAAGTCATATTAAAAGCAACAATCACTTGCCCAAACTGCGGACACAAAAAAGAAGAAACAATGCCGACAGACGCTTGCCAATATTTTTACGAATGTGAAAGCTGCAAACAAGTTCTGAAACCAAAACAAGGCGACTGTTGTGTGTATTGTAGTTACGGAAGTGTTGCCTGTCCACCAATTCAACAAGACAAAAAATGTTGTTAACAAACAGAAAACCAAAAAGCCTAGCAGCAAAACATCAAACTATATAAAAACCTCTCTATTTCCTCAATTATCTCCTGTTTCTTTTATTATTTTTTCACTATTTTATACTTTCATGTTATTGTAAAACAGATTTCCCGAAACCAAACAAAATTGAAAAAGAATAGATCTACAGAAACATTTAAAACTTGGAAAAAAGATGCTTCACGATACCAAAATGAGTTTATGGATTTATATTTGTATGATGAAACCCATGATATTATTGTAACTCACTTTCTAAAAACAAATCAAATCTATTAGAAATTGGCTGTAGACCAGAAAACATTACAAAGTATCTTCTGTCTAAACGACTAGACTTTGAAATTTTTGAGATTGACATTGCAACAAATATGATAAAACTTGCAAAAAAGGACAATCCAACAGCACGCTTTGCCATTATGGACAGCAGAAAAATTTATGCCCTTGAAACAAAATATGGCAAAATAATTTGCGGTTATATTTGCCATATTTATCACAAACTAACAGCATACAACTTAATACCGACTGTTATAAATTACTAAATAAAAATGGATTAATTTATATTAGTTTTGTTGAAGGTAACCCAAGTAAATCTGGTTTTCAAGCTGGTAGCAGTGGCGACAGCTGTTATTTCTATTTTCATTCCTTGAATGATATAAAAAATCGATTATCTTTAAACAATTTTGATATTTATAATATTTTTGAAATAGAATACGAAAAATTACAAACCAAGAAAGATAATCACACCATATTACTTGCAAAAAAAATTAACTTAAGAATACAATGTACGACTTTTCATTCTTCAAAGAAAAAGATAAGCAGTCCATTTTAAATTTCATTGAAGAAAATCCGTTTGCTTTTATGACAGGAAGTTTTCTATCGGGTAATCAGGTAGCAACGCAAATTCCAGTTTTACTTGCAGAAAGAAATGGCAAACTATTTTTGCAAGGACACATTATGCGAAAAACAGACCATTATAAAGCTTTTGTCGAAAACCCCAACGCATTGCTTGTATTTACAGGACCAAGTTGTTATGTAAGTGCATCTTGGTATAGTAATCCTCAAATGGGTTCAACTTGGAATTATATGAGTGTTCATATTAGTGGAAAAGTAATCTTTATGTCAAATGACGAATTAATAGCATTTATGCGAAAATTGACGCTAAAATTTGAACAAGGCAATACACAATCGCTAACATTTTACGACAATCTTCCAGACCAATTTTTAAAAAATATGATGCCAGCAATTGTTGGGTTTGAAATTGAAGTAGAAAAAATAGAAAATGTGTTTAAACTCAGTCAAAATAGAGATGAAAAAAGTTATAACAACATAATTTCAAAACTTGAAGCGCTAGGCGGCAATAATACTCTTTTAATAGCACAAGAAATGAGAAAAAGAAAAGCAGAGTTGTTTCCGATTAACGTTGAAGGGGACGGATCTAAATTTGATTCGTGAAAACTAAAAAGTAATAACCTTGTAACAAGGTTTTGGCTAAAAAGTTGGTTTAGTGATTAATGGAAGCTTTGTTCAAAAGGTCTAATTTTGTGCTGGCAGTCTGTTTCCGTTTCTTTATGGCTTTTACATTCTTCCAGATTTTTTGCATATTTATTTACAGCGTCTTCTGATGCTTTTCTTGCAGTGATATCACGCAATATTTTTACATATTCTATCACTATATCCTCTTCTTCTTTTAATGAAAATACTAAGCCATAAGCATAAAATATTTTTTCATCTTTACATAGGTGCTACTTTACATCAGTAACTCTTCTCTCTTTTAAAGCCATATCAATTCCTTTTTTTAGAATGCAGCTATCCTTATCATTTTTTGTGAAAATAATTTCAAAATGGTTTTTTTAAAATTTCCTCTGTTTTCTATTTAAATATTTTTTTGCACCAGAATTTCAACTATTTATACCCGATTTTTATCTACCCTAAAAATGGAATAGTATTGAAAAGTAACCATTATTTTGCTATAAAATTTAGCATTAGGCACATATTGATTTTTAAGAATTTTATTCATTTATGGATTTTTGATCATCTTTATTTTGCTGAAAATTGGTAGATTTTGGTTATTAAATCCACGATACAAATTTATCTCTTTATTTTTACAAAGGTTGTAAATCTTTTTAATTTGTAATAGAATTCAAACAAAACAGGTTTATAGAATTTGCAATAATTAAACACTAACTAAAATTACTTTTCACCTCTTGTCTAATTTATTCCCTAACCACAATGCTTTTTCTTTAGTAAGTTCCATTTTTATAGCAATGAAACGGTTTTTCATACTTGGGTCTTGCAATAACTGATCCAGTAAATCTCGCGAAGAGGAAGCAAAACGCCAATTGGGGTGCAAACAAGCATCGATTAAATTTTTTAAATTCAAGTCTGTCAACTGCTGAATCCCTGCTAAAAACTGAAAAGCTTTCTCCCGCACCTCAAAACTATATTTTGAAGTAGTGTATCGTCTTAGTTCTTGCAAATAATTGGGCTTTTGATCTTCTTGAAAACCTTCCGTTAGCCATGCTAAAGTAAGCCATAATTGCCTTATATTTTTATTGGAAAACCCTACAATTCCTTCTGTTTCTTTCAAGTAAACTGCTCTATTTTCAGGAAACTGTAACCAAAGATTGTATAAAGCCACTTCCATCGTAAGATAGGATGCGTCTTTTAAAAGTGATTGATAATCGTTTAGCAATGCTTCCGGAATTGGGTTTAATGAAATCGCTAATGCCTGACGAACAAAAAGGTTTTTAGACTGAAATGCTTTTGCATACACACTTTTAGTTTCTAATAATGCTCCGGTAGCCAATTGATACACCGCTTCTTGACCCAAATAATCATTAATTGGTGCGGTAAGATATTTTGTAAGCACCTCTTTTTTTTGCACAAAAGGAACCTTTGTCAGTGCGGAAAGTTCTAAAAATTCCCTTAAAAAATCAGATTTAATTAGTGATTGTAAAACTTCCGAACCAAGAAAAGTACTTTGTACTAACCAATCATTTTTAAATGTGGTCATCTCTAATCCGGAGGCTTTTTCCACTTCCTTTAAAAAATCTTCGGTAGTAACACTTTGAAAAGCATGGCTATTCAGATAATTTTTTACGGCTATTTTAAAGGCAACATCCCCCACTTTTTCACGTAAAATATGCAACGCCCACGCTCCTTTTTGATAGAACGTTAACGAACTTGCTTTTGGATTTAGAAGTGCTTCGCCTTTGCCTTGATCACTTAATTCTTTTAATTGCTCTGCCGATTGGTAAAGTTTCCAATAAAAATAATCTTCTCCAAAAACTTCTCTTTCTGCCAAAAGTGCATAATACGTAGCAAAACCTTCTTGCAGCCAGTGATGCTCGCTGTTTGTTGCTGTTACTAAATTGCCAAACCACTGGTGTGCTAATTCGTGCGCATTGACATTTACATAATTTCTATCAATAAAAGCAGTGGAATCTACCACAAAAGCATTAGAAAAGATTGTCAATGAAGTGTTTTCCATTCCGGCGTATAAAAAATCGCGAACGGGCACTTGTTTGTAATTTTGCCAAGGATATGCAACGCCTATTTCTTCTTCCAAAAAGTCAAACATTTTTTTAGTAAAACGGTACGTCGGCTCCACTTTATTTGTGTCTTCTGGAGTATAATAATATGCTAATGGAATTCCTGAAGCCGATTTTTCCGTTTGCAACTGAAAGTTTCCTAGGACAAGAGCCGCTAAATAACTACTCATTGGATTTTGCATTTCATAGTGCCACCATGTTTTTTGTGCTTCCACTTTTTTGTTTTGCAGTATTCCATTTGCTATGACTGTAAATTCATTGGGTGCTGCAATTGAGAGATTAAAAATCATTTTATCGTTTACATCATCCAAACTTGGCAGCCAATGGGAGGTATATTTACCCTGTCCTTGCGTCCAGATTTGATCTTCAAAAAAGTACAAGGCTTGTTTTGGAAAAGCTTCATAAGTAAAACGAATCTCATATTCGATATTTTCTTGAAAGGCATAACGTATCCAAATTTTATCAGAAGCACTTCGCAGCGACACCTTTGTTTTAGAAGAATTCAATTCCTCCACCAACATATATTTAGCATCTAAAAAAATAGAATCGGTATTTTGAAGTATTTTAAAGTGAAAATCAAGTACTCCTTTCACTTTTTTTTCTGTTGGAATTATTTCTAATTGTGCAACTACCTTCTGAAAATCAACAACTTCTAATTGTTGTGCAAAGCTAAAACCGCAAAATAATAGGATAAGACAAACAGATTTCCACATAAAATAGTAATGAGCCGGAAAGTTACTAAAATCCTAGAATTTCACATTAAAACTCTCTTTCTCTTTTGCATCTCTATTTAAAGATATATTTTAGTTGCATGATATCAAACTTTCTACAAACCCCGATAGATTATTTAAAAGGCGTTGGGCCAAATCGTGCTGATTTGCTCAAAAAAGAATTAGGTATTATCACGTTTCAAGACTTCATTCATTTGTTTCCAAATAGATATATTGATCGTACCAAATATTATAAAATAAACGAATTACAACAAAGCAATGCCGATGTACAGATAATTGGGAAAATAACTCACCTCAAAATGGTGGAGCAAACCAAAGGTAAACGGCTCGTTGCTACTTATAAAGATGAAACCGGAAGCATGGAACTCGTTTGGTTCCGGGGTCACAAATGGGTAAAGGAGAGTTTAAAACTAAATGTAACTTATGTTATTTTTGGAAAAACCAATTGGTTTAATGGTGTTTTTTCCATGGCACATCCAGAAATGGAACTTTTAGAAGAACACGAACAAAATTTACGCTCGGCCATGCAACCAATATATCCTTCCACCGAAAAATTATCGAATAGTGGAATTACCAATAGAGTCATAAATAAATTAATGCAACAATTATTTATCGAATCCAAAAATAAATTTGCCGAAACTTTATCTCCTGAAATATTAAATCGCTTAAAATTATTACCTAAAAACCGAGCTCTTTTTAATGTGCATTTTCCAGAAAGTCAAGAGCTTTTGGCCAAGGCAATTTACCGCCTTAAAATGGAAGAATTATTTTACATTCAGCTACAATTAATTCGGAAAAACCTTATTCATAAAAGCAAAATTAAAGGCTATCCATTTGATGAAATAGGCACCCATTTTAACACCTTCTACAAACAACAGTTACCTTTTGAATTAACTGATGCACAAAAGCGAGTTATCAAAGAAATAAGGAACGATTTAGGCAGTAAAGCACAAATGAACCGATTACTACAAGGAGACGTAGGTTCTGGCAAGACCATCGTAGCGTTAATGGCAATGTTAATAGCACTTGACAACGGTTTTCAAACCTGCTTAATGGCGCCGACTGAAATTTTGTCAGTCCAGCACTACAATAGTTTAGTGGAGATGTGTAGTAAATTGAATATCAGTATTTCATTATTAACTGGATCAAGTAATACTTCACAAAGAAAAGAAATCCATCAAAATCTAGAAAATGGCACTTTAGACATCTTAATTGGCACTCACGCCCTGCTCGAAGATAAGGTAAAATTCAAAAATTTAGGCTTGGCAATCATTGATGAACAACATCGTTTTGGGGTGGAGCAACGGTCCAAATTATGGCATAAAAATGAATTTCCGCCACACGTATTGGTGATGACCGCTACCCCTATTCCACGTACTTTAGCCATGAGTGTTTATGGCGATTTAGACCTCTCGATAATTGATGAATTACCTCCGGGAAGAAAGGAAATAAAAACGGTGCATCGATATGATTCTAATCGTTTAAAAGTATTCAAATTTATACGAGACGAAATAGAAAAAGGAAAGCAAATATATATCGTCTATCCATTAATTCAAGAAAGTGAAACCATGGATTATAAAGATTTAATGGACGGCTATGAAAGTATTGAACGCGAATTTCCCAAACCAAAATACCAAATTTCTATCGTTCACGGAAAAATGAAACCTGCCGATAAAGAATTTGAAATGAACCGTTTTATAAAAGGGGAAACGCAAATTATGGTGGCAACCACAGTCATTGAAGTAGGTGTAAATGTGCCAAATGCGAGTGTGATGATTGTAGAAAGTGCTGAGCGTTTCGGATTGTCGCAATTGCACCAATTGCGAGGTCGTGTAGGACGAGGAGCCGACCAGAGCTATTGTATTTTAATGACTTCTCATAAACTTAGCGCAGATGCTAAAGCTAGAATATCAACTATGGTTCGCACATCCGACGGTTTTGAAATAGCGGAAGTAGATTTAAAACTTCGCGGTCCCGGCGATATGATGGGAAAACAACAAAGTGGCGTATTAAACTTAAAAATTGCTGACTTAATAAAAGATAGCGATATACTAAAAATAGCAAGAAGTTTGGCTTGGGAAATACTAAAGGACGATCCCGCACTTAAAAAGCCTGAAAATGCTTCTATTAGAAGTGCATTTGAAGAGTTAGTACGCTATAAAAATATTTGGAATTATATATCATAAACCACTAACTTTACAAAAAACTATTATGTATTATTTGCTTTATAAAAAAAAGGATGCTGAAAAGATTGAAGCAGATATAACACCATTTTTAAAAAATATAGATTTTAAAAGAGTGGTTTACAATACAGAGGAATCCTTCCATTTTTCTGAAAAAGATGTAGTTTTAACCTATTTGAACGATGACGATTTAAGAGAATTCTTACCTATATCTGTCAAAGGAAAATGGCAATTGGGTATTTTACCACATCCAAAAATGCTTTATGCTGCATCCGGTTTTGGTATTCCCCAAAAAATGGAGGAGATTCTAAAAGAAATTATCGAAACCGATACCACCCATCAACTAGACTTGACTTACTGCAACGGCACCTTAGTATTTCAATCGGTAAATATCGGAGAGGTGTTTGATTTTAGTGAAGGTGGCAAAAGCAAGGGAAGTTATGTACAGTTTTTTCGATTTTTAAAACAACTAAGAAAACTGCAATCCTTAAAACACAAGCCCTTTAGTTTTTTTATTAAGGATGAAAAAATAATTGACACTTCTGCATTAGGAATCCTTGCTGTAGAACATTCTAAAAGTTCACTTTTTTCCAAAAAAACCGTAAAAACGAACATTAGTAATGATGGTTTAGTACATCTTTTAATATTTTCACCCCAAAATATTTTAGAGTTGGTCTGGTTTTTTTTAAAGAGTTTATTTCCAGACATCCTAGTTTTAAAAAAAAGACCCAAATTTATAGGACTAATTAAAGCATCAGAAGTAACCATAAAAAGTACTTCTGTAATAATTTATACTTTAGATGGAATAAAACTCGAAGCGAATGAAATAAATTTAAAAGTGGATTACCAATGCCTAACCATAGCGCATCCATTAAAAAATGAGCAATTAGCAATTAACTCCTCACCTAAAAGCTCCCTTTTTATTAATCATCTTCCTAAAAACGAAAAGAAAGAGGAGCTTATAAAACGAAAGTTACCCTGGCTGCGAAGAGCAACTTTTGAAGAATTTAAGGAACTTTTTGTTGTTTTAAAGGAAAATGCTGTTTTAACAAATGCCTATTTAGTAATGATGATTTTATCTACACTAATTACTGCATTTGGATTATATGCAGACTCAGCTCCTGTGATTATAGGTGCAATGATTCTTGCTCCTTTAATTTCTCCTATTGTTTCTTTTTCCATGGGTTTGATTCGATATGACATTCAGCTTTTAAAAACCAGTTTTAAGACCATCGTTATCGGCACCATTGTTTCATTACTATTTGCATCCTTCGTTAGTTTGATTATTCCATTAAAAATAGAAACCCCTGAAATAAGTGCACGACTTACCCCAAACCTATTAGATCTTGGCATCGCTATTGCATCTGGTATTGCTGCTGCTTTTGCTCATGCTAAAGAAGGTATTGCAAAAAGTCTAGCTGGCGTTGCTATAGCAGTGGCATTAGTTCCACCTCTTGTTGTAGCTGGCGTTGGTATTGGTTGGTGGAATTGGGATGTTTTTTCAGGAGCATTTTTATTGTATTTAACCAACCTTTCTGGTATTATTATGTTTGCCGGACTTACCTTTTTGCTTTTGGGATTTGCACCCTTCAAAACCGCTAGAAGAGGATTAATATACTCTTTACTGATAGTAGTTTTAGTATGTATTCCATTAACATTTTCTTTCAACCGAATTAAACAAGAAGCAAAAATAACTAAAACATTAGAAGGATATAAGATTGACCATATTACACTTCGCGAAGTTAGAGTTCGTTTCGGATCGCCTCTAACCGTTTCCTTAAAAATTATTAGTCCAAAAACTATTTCAGATTCTGAAATGAAAGAAATCAAACATCAAATAGAAGCAAAAGTTGAAAAAAAAATAAAATTAGAAGTTAGTATGGCTATAGAATTTTAATACCTTACTTTTTTTTTAGTTCTTATAAACTTCATCAAACACAATGGGTTTATTATCTTTGCAAACTCTTATTTTTAGAAACAAATTATGAAAATTTCATACAACTGGCTAAAACAATTTATCAACCTAGATTGGGATGCAGAAAAAACAGGCGAATTATTAACGGATCTTGGTTTAGAAGTAGAAGCTATTGAACCCTTTGTGTCGGTTAAAGGAGCGTTAAAAGGGATTGTTGTGGGTAAAGTAATTAGCTGTGTACCACACCCAAATGCCGACAGGCTAAAACTTACCAAAGTTGATATAGGTAAAGAATCTCTTTTACAAATAGTTTGTGGCGCTCCTAATGTGGAAGCTGGTCAAAAAGTACCCATAGCAACCATCGGAACAACACTATATGATGCAAAAGGAACTCCTTGGGAAATTAAAAAAGGAAAAATAAGAGGAGAAGCCAGTGAAGGAATGATTTGTGCTGAAGATGAATTGGGCTTAGGGCAAAATCATGAAGGAATTATGGTGCTTTCAGAAGATGCTACTATCGGTACACCACTTTCAACTATTATTGATGTTGAAAGCGATGAAGTTTTTGAAATTGGATTAACTCCAAATCGCGCTGACGCAATGAGCCATTGGGGTACTGCTCGTGACCTAAGGGCAGGACTTCTTCACAAAGGAATACAACTGGAGTTTATTACTCCTTCCAATTCCAATTTTAGAGTAAGTAATAGAACACATAAAATAGCGGTAGAAGTTCTAAACAAACTACAGGCTCCCAGATATTGTGGGGTAACCATCTCGGGCATAAAAGTGGAAGAATCTCCTGCTTGGATTCAAAATAGGTTAAAAGCCATTGGTATAAAACCAAAAAATAACATCGTTGACATAACCAACTATGTGCTTCACGAACTAGGCCAACCACTTCACGCATTTGACAGCGGTAAGATTTCCGGCGGAAAAATTAGTGTAAAAACGGTAGCCTCAGGCACTAAATTTACTACACTTGACGAAATAGAACGCGAACTTCATGAAGAGGATTTAATGATTTGTGATGACGAAAAACCATTATGTATAGCAGGAGTTTTAGGCGGTTTAGAAAGTGGCGTTTCTGATAAAACAACAAGCATATTTTTAGAAAGTGCTTATTTTCAACCTGTTAGCATTAGAAAAACTGCAAAAAGACATTCCATTAATACCGATGCTTCCTTTCGTTTTGAAAGAGGAATCGACCCTAATATTACGGAATATGCATTAATGCGCGCCGCCGTTTTAATTAAAGAAATTGCCGGTGGCGAAATAAGCAGTGATGTAATTGACATCTATTCAAAAAAAATAGAAGATTTTCAAGTGTTTCTTTCCTTTGAAAAAACGGTTAGATTAATTGGTCAAGATTTACCAAAAGAAACAATAAAAAACATTTTAACTTCCCTAGAAATAAAAATCAATAACATCACAGAAACAGGACTAGGGCTAACTATTCCTGCATACAGAAACGATGTTACCCGCGAAGCAGATGTGGTGGAAGAAATTTTAAGGGTTTATGGTTATAACAACATCCATTTTTCTGAAAAACTTAACGCTTCTATTTCTAAAACCAATAAAATTGAGGATTATCAAGCGCAAAATAAAATAGCAGCACAACTAAACGGACAAGGGTTTTTTGAAATGATGGCAAATTCATTAACAAACGTAAAGTATTCCGCCATAAGTAATGTAGTTGATTCTAAGAAAACAATAAACATCTTAAACCCTTTAAGTCAAGATTTATCGGTTATGAGACAAACCATGCTGTTTTCGGCATTAGAAGCCGTTGCTTTCAACCGAAATAGAAAAAGACCCGATATAAAATTATTTGAGTTCGGAAAAACCTACCACAACACCACAGAAGGCAGGATAGAACAAAAACATCTTTCCATAACAATAACCGGAAACAGAAACATAAATCATTGGCATACTGCAGAACAAAAAAGTGATTTCTTTTATTTAAAAGGAATAGTAGATGCTGTTTTTAGCCGATTTGGAATTACTTCTATAACAGCACTACCAGCAGCTAATTCTTCTTATTCTGAAGGAATTAAATATATAGAAAATAACGAAGAACTTGTTTCCTTTGGGGTGATTAAAAAAAGTATTTTAAACCAAATGGATATAGATAGTGAAGTTTTATATGCCGATTTTAAATGGGATAGCATTATAAAAATAGTAAAAAACCAAAGCACCAAATTAAAAGAAATTCCGAAATATCCGCAAGTAAAAAGAGACTTTGCCCTTTTGATAGACAATCACGTTAGTTTTCAACAAATTCACGATATTTCATTTCAAACAGAAAAAAAACTACTCAAAGAAGTAACCCTTTTTGATGTATATCAAGGCAAAAATCTTCCGGAAGGAAAAAAATCCTATGCCGTTAGTTTTACACTTTTAGATACCGAAAAAACACTTACAGACAAACAGATTGACAAGATTATGAGCAAACTTAAACAACAGTTTGAATCTGAAATTGGTGCTGAACTAAGATAATTCAAAGAGTAAAATAAATAATTTCTTATTTAGACAATAAAACTCCATCTATAATATGAAAAAATCCGTTTTTATGATAGAAATTAGTTGGATAAATTTCACTTTTTGAACCGTTATATCCAATTATCATTAGAGTATCGCCTTCTTTTCTAAAAGTAATTTCCTGTCCGTTAAGCGTTTTATAACGAGCACTACCATGATTAATTTCAATGGTTTTTTCAATAGCATTTTTATCGACTCTGCCAAGAATTACATGAAAACTAAAGATATTTTTAAGTACATTTTTATCTGAAAATAAGGAATCTAATTCTTTTTTGGAATATTTTGAAAAAGCTTCATTACTTGGTACAAAAACGGTGTACATTTCATAACTACTAAGTTCCTTTTCTAATGCAGAAGTTGTAAAGGCTTTTACAAATTTGGAAAAATTTTCAATGGGTGCTAAATTTTCCATCAAGGTTTTGTTTGAATAGATAGTGTTTTCCTCTAAAACTGAAGTTCGCACTGCTGCGTCTGAATCTAGATATTTACTTTGTGAAAAACTTAAGCTCGCCATACTAAATGCGAGTAAACTAAGAAATAGTTTATTTATAAAATTCCATTTAATCATTATCTTTTTTTTTATTTTGCTAATATACAAATATAGAGCCATAATTAGTTACAGGTATCAAGGACATTTCCTTATTTTTGCCTAAAAATTGAATTATGGAAAATAATGAAGAATATGTACACATTTATACGGGTCCAAGTATTTTTATTAAAATGCTTCAAAGTCATCTGGAAGATGTGGGTATTTATGCCATCATAAAAGATACAATGCAAAGCGGTTTGCGAAGTGGTTTTGGAGGTGGAATTCCCGGGCATATTCAACTATTTATAAGACAAAATCAAATAAAAAAAGCGCAACCCATTATAGATGACGCTTTAAAAGGTATAGAGTAACATTAAACCTGTACTGCATACATTTTATTTCGCAAATCCTTTATTTTAGGGTCAGACATATACTCATCAAAGGTGGTATAACGATCAATAGCTCCTGCGGGAGTTAATTCTATAACTCTATTAGCAATAGTATGCGCAAACTCATGGTCATGGGTTGTAAACAAAATGGTTCCTTTAAAGTTTTTTAGTGAGTTATTAAATGCTGTAATAGATTCTAGGTCTAAATGATTAGTAGGTTCGTCTAACATTAGGACATTAGCGCGCATCATCATCATTCGGCTAAGCATACATCTTACTTTTTCTCCACCCGATAGTACATCAGAGGTTTTTAACGCCTCTTCACCACTGAAAATCATTTTGCCTAAAAACCCTCGAAGATAAACCTCTTCACGTTCTTCTTCTGTTTTTGCCCATTGACGCAACCAATCAACCAAAGTTAGTTTTTCATTAAAAAAGGATTGGTTGTCTAGGGGAAGGTAACTTTGCGTTGTTGTTATTCCCCATTGAAATTCACCTGTATCCTGAGGTAAGGAATTATTTAAAATTTCATAAAAAGCAGTAGTAGCACGAGAATCTCTTGAAAATAAAACTACTTTATCGCCTTTAGCGAGATTAATATTCACTTCTTTAAACAAAACTTCACCATCGGTAGAAGCACTTAAATTTTCAATATTTAAAATCTGATCTCCTGCTTCGCGTTCGCGTTCAAAAATAATTGCCGGGTATCTTCTGCTTGATGGTTTTATTTCGTCGATATTTAGTTTTTCTATCATCTTCTTTCTTGAAGTTGCTTGTTTTGATTTTGCCACGTTGGCACTAAAACGAGCAATAAACTCTTGTAATTCTTTTTTCTTTTCTTCGGCTTTTTTATTGTGTTGTGCACGTTGTCTTGCTGCTAATTGGCTAGACTCATACCAAAACGTATAATTACCGCTATAATGGTTTATTTTACTAAAATCAATATCACTTATATGTGTACATACAGAATCTAAAAAGTGACGGTCATGCGACACCACGATTACACAATTATCATAATTTGCAATAAAATTTTCTAGCCAAGTGATGGTTTCATAATCTAAATCGTTAGTAGGCTCATCCATAATCAACACATCGGGGTTGCCAAAAAGTGCTTGTGCTATAAGGACTCTTACCTTTTGTTTTCCATCTATATCTTTCATTAAACTGTAATGCAAACTTTCAGGAATACCCAAATTTGATAGCAAAGCGGCTGCGTTACTATCGGCATTCCAGCCATCCATTTCTTCAAAAATTACTTGTAATTCCCCTATTCTATCGGCATTTTCATCGGAATAATTTTCATACAACGCATCTATTTCTGCTTTAATGGCAAACAAGTCTTTGTTACCTCTAACCACGGTTTCTAAAACCGGATAATCATCATACGCGTTGTGGTTTTGTTCTAAAACTGACATGCGTTTTCCGGCTTCTAGATGCACGTTACCGGACGTTGGCTCCATTTTTCTGGAAATTATTTTTAGAAAAGTAGATTTTCCTGCGCCATTGGCACCAATGATTCCATAACAATTTCCTTTGTGAAAAGTGGTGTTCACTTCATCAAATAGGATTCGTTTTCCAAATTGTACAGAAAGATTAGAAACTGATAACATAATTGTATTGTTTAATTAAATTGGGCGCAAAATTAACTAATTAGAAGCGTTTGAAGAAATATTAACGTTTGAAAAAACTGTTTTAACTCACAATTAACAACTTAAAATTGAAATTGAATTTACATTTGTGGTTAATGTTAATTATTTTTTTTAAATAATTGCTTATGAATAAAATACTACTAGTATTCCTCACAATCCTTTTTCTTAATTCCTGTTCTAACCCTACTACTGAAAAAGACAAAGGTGGATGGATTGGCGGTGAAATTGTAAACCCGGTTTCTAACCACATCCTTTTAACAAAAAATGAAAAAATTATTGACACAATTCCTTTAGATTCAAACAACCGATTTCTATACCGGCTGGATAGTATTGAAAAAGGGTTATACAATTTTATTCACAACGAATATCAGATTATTTATTTAGAGCCGGGCGATAGTTTAATGATATATTTAAACACTCTTGAATTTGACGAATCTTTGGCATTTAGCGGCAAAGGAGCAGAAAGAAATAATTTTTTAATAGAAATGTTTTTGTACAACGAAGAAGAAAATCAAAAAATGCCTGCCTTTTACCAACTTAATGCAGATCTTTTTATTCCAAAATTAGATTCAATGCGGCAAGTAAGATTAAAAACTTTAGATTCTTTTACACAAAAGCATATGCCTTGTGATTCCTTTTTAGAGGTAATACAAGCAAATATAAATTATGATTATTTTGCAAAAAGAGAGTTATATCCTTATGCACACTTTGGTAGAAAGAATATCGAAAACACAAACAAATTATCGGATAAATACTTTGATTTTCGTTCAGAGATAGAGTATAACAATAAAAATTTACAATCGTATTACACCTATTATCGTTTCTTATTAAGTCATTTTGACAATCTTGCTTTTGAACAATATAAAGACCAAGCCGATTATGATAATGAGTCCTATTTGCATGTAAGCAACAAACTAAAACAAATTGACAAATCAGTAACATTAGAAACTTTAAAAAATAGTCTTTTACGTTCCTCTACACGACAGTTTGTTATGAATAGCAAAAATAGGAATGAAGAGAAACTAATCCTAGATTTATTTAATTCCATAAGCACAGACGATGCACATAAATTTGAATTGGAAAAACTATCTGAAGCTTCTCAAAAAATTATGCCCGGAAATAACCTGCCAAATGTCTCCTTGGTGAATTATGAAAATCAAGTTCTAGGCTTCAACAGTATTATTAAAGAACCAACGGTTATTTATTTTTGGTCAGACAAGTCTGTAAATCACTACAAAAATGTCCATTCAAAAGTAGAGGAACTAACACAAAAAT
Source organism: Flavobacteriaceae bacterium CG2_30_34_30 (assembly GCA_001873105.1). Lineage (GTDB taxonomy): Bacteria > Bacteroidota > Bacteroidia > Flavobacteriales > Flavobacteriaceae > Planktosalinus. The sequence goes on from MNYN01000007.1 coordinate 16,257, forward strand.
ATCCTGAGTTCAATTTTCTAGCCATAAATACAAATGAGGATCAAGAAGCTTGGAAAAGAATAGTTAAAAAGAATAATTATAATAAAAATAGAGAATTTCGTTTTCAAAATCCAAAACTTGCTCTTGAAAACCTTGTAATTAGTGTTATCAATAAAGTAATGATAGTTGACAAAAATGGGGTGATTATCGATAACAACACTAACCTTTTTAGTGTGACTTTTGAAGAAGAACTTCTTGGAATTCTAAATCAATAAAAAAAAGTTAGAAGTTTAATTTTTATTCTACTAACTTTTTTTATTATTTATACGTAATACTTCTTCAATTACTAATTTCCTTTATTATAATCTGCTAAAAATTGAGCCAAACCAATATCTGTTAGTGGATGTTTTAATAACCCTACTATAGAAGAAAGTGGTCCTGTCATAACGTCTGCACCAAGTTTTGCACAATCAATTATATGCATGGCATGGCGTACCGAAGCTGCAAGAATTTGCGTTTCGTAACCATAGTTATCATAAATTAAACGTATATCAGCAATTAGGTTAAGCCCATCGGAAGAAATATCATCTAACCTGCCAATAAAGGGAGACACGTAAGTTGCCCCAGCTTTAGCAGCAAGAAGCGCTTGACCTGCAGAAAAAACTAAGGTACAATTGGTTCTAATGCCATTGTCAGTAAAATATTTAATGGCTTTAATTCCATCTTTAATCACGGGTATTTTAACCACAATTTGTTCGTGCAAACTTGCAAGTTGTTCACCTTCTTTTACCATTCCGTCAAAATCAGTAGCAATAACTTCTGCAGACACATCGCCATCTACAATGTTACAAATATCTACATAATGCTTTAAAATGTTATCTCTTCCGGTTATTCCTTCCTTAGCCATCAAGGAGGGATTGGTTGTTACACCGTCTAAAATACCTAAATCTTGTGCTTCTTTAATCTGGGCTAAATTTGCTGTGTCTATAAAAAACTTCATAATAACGATAGGTTTGTGTTGTGTTTTTATTTCATTTGCAAAAGTAACGAAGAAAACGCTTTAGGACATCAAAAATAATAACTATTTATTCTGATACTTTGCAAAACATTAGAGTTACTTTTTCAACTTATAATGCTTCATTAATAAATTTTCATACCATGTTCCCGGAAGCAAATTTTTTAACGTTATGGAAAATTTTTGCATAAAATTGCCTACAGTGTATCGCACTTTTGGATTTTCGGTTTCTATTATTTTTAAGATAGCTTTTCCCATTAGCAAAGGGTTTTTACCCGCATCTACGTGGGAATTCATCAAGTTTAAAGTATTTCCGTATGCTATTTTATATGGAGAATTATCTAATAAAGGAGCGTGGTATCTTCCTGCTGCAATATTGGTTGCAAAATCACCTGGAGCTACATTGGTAAATTGAATGCCAAAACTTTTCGTTTCCATGCGCAATGCTTCTGTGGTAATATCTAAAGCCGATTTACTTGCCGAATAAAAACCACGATAAGGTAGCCCCATATAGGCAGCAATAGAAGTGATATTTATAATTAATCCTGATTTATGCTCTCGCATTTGTGGAAGTACGGTTTTAATAACCCGTATTGGTCCATAATAATTAATTTCAAATACGTTTTTAATTTCATCTTCAGAAGTTTCTTCAATGGGACCCGTAATTCCTACTCCAGCATTATTAATAAGAACATCAATTTTTCCTTCTAGAAGAACTATTTTTGCAATTGCTTTTTCAATAGAAATATTATCTTTAACATCTAATTCTAATAATTTAAAACGGGTATCAGGATATTTTTTGGGACTTCTGCTACTCCCATATACAATATACCCTTTTGATAATAGAAACTCTCCTATTGCTTTTCCTATTCCGGATGATGCTCCTGTAATGAAAACTATTTTTGGCATGGTAAAATTTATTTACTGCAAATATCTATTATTTTTTAACAATGAAATCGTGATGGGTTTCTAAAATTTATGTTTTTTCTTTTTTAAAAAAAAGTGGACAAAGCTACTGATAAATAACTTTGTGATTTTGCTGATTTAACTTCTTTGGTATTAAATTGATAGGAGAGATATAAGCTATACATATTCCATCTATAAAAAAAATCAGCACTTACAATAAACAAATTGGGTTGTATTTTTTTAATAAACAGAGCTTTATTATTCAACAAATCACCTTCTATTAAGCTATTATAAAAAACAAATTTATGTTTCGCCCCAACACCAAAAAAAAACTCGTTAGTTAAACTCCCTATCCTATCATTAAAAGAAGTTACTAAAAAATTTCTTTCTTTAGCAAATAAATATAAAAAACCATTAGACATATAAATGTCCTTTGAACCTAGAGAAATTTCGGAAATTGAAATTAATTTATTATCAAAAAATCCCTTCAAATAATTACCTTTAAAATTAATATGAAAATCATTTGGTATTTCTAAATACCAACTTGGTATGTCTTCACCAATAAGTCTGTGATACGATTTTTGAACATTTCCGGCTAAAGATTGAGAGCCAACCACACCTATTTCTGATTGCATCCCTATACTTGTATTTTTTGAAATAGTTTTATATTGAGCAGATAGAAATAACCACCCTGCAAAAGGTCTGTCAAATCTAGTAGTATCTGGAACAGATTTTTTAGTTGGCGTAATTATTTGTTGCCCTATTTCTAGTTTAAATTGACGCTTTCGTTTTTCATTAAGATCTTGTATTGTTCGAGTATAATTTATAAAATTGCCCGCAGTATAATATTTATCTGTTCCAAAATATAAATCATTATCATGCTGAATTGCTATTCGGTTTTTGAAGGTGTTCTTTTGAGCAGAATTAACATTAAAAAGTAAAAGCATAAAAAACAAGCAAGTACTTTTAATGCAAAAAGTGATAGGATAAAAATTATTCAACTAAAAACAGATTATATAAATTTAAATCAAAGCTACACATTTCCTTTTGAAAAATATTACTTTATAAAATAACAATCTTTGAAACTAATATAAATAATGAATTTTGTTTAAGAAAAAAATATTTAGCTATCACTTTGATTTAATAAAAAGAAAATGGTAAAACAAAATTAAAAAGATATTTTTTATATAATTTTCCTAATTTGAGTTTGCCCCCCCAAGTTAACTTGAGAGACAAACTATACGTTATAAGTCCTAGTTAATTACAATCGCTGCGGGCTTTACATTGCTATTTGTGACACACTCTCTTTGCAAAAAAATGTTTTGAAATTAACGTAAATCCTGCAAAAACAGTTTTTAAAATATAGTCCTAATTAGATAACAAAAAAACCCTCATCTATAAGTATAGAGGAGAGTTTATTAAATTTTAAAAGACTTAATGTATTATAAAGCCGCAACGTGTTTTGCTAGGTTTGATTTTAGGTTAGCTGCTTTGTTATCATGGATGATATTCTTTTTCGCTAACTTATCAATCATAGAAACAACAGAAGGGTATAATTTTGAAGCCTCTTGTTTGTCTTCGGTTTCTTTTAGTTTTTTAATAGCAGTACGAGTAGTTTTATGCTGATATCTATTGCGTAAACGTTTTACTTCGCTATTTCTGATTCTCTTTAATGCTGACTTGTGATTTGCCATTTTTTTTCTTATTTGTATCTGTTGTAGTCCGTAGGGGAATCGAACCCCTGTTACCAGGATGAAAACCTGGCGTCCTAACCCCTAGACGAACGGACCGTTAGTTTCGGAGTGCAAACTTAAACTATATAAAGCAGATTTGCAACGCCTTTTTTAAAATATATTTTTGTAGTCCGTAGGGGAATCGAACCCCTGTTACCAGGATGAAAACCTGGCGTCCTAACCCCTAGACGAACGGACCATACAATTTTTTATTGCGGATGCAAAAATACAACTATTTTTGAAAGCCACAATTACTATCATTGTTATTTTAAAAATTAATATGCTTTTGCAAATAACACGCGTTTATTAGATGGTTTTCCACTAAATATACAGATGCCACTTTCTTGTTTTCCATCCATTGGAATGCAGCGAATGGTTGCTTTGGTAAGATTTTTAATCTGTTCTTCTGTTTCTGTTGTCCCATCCCAATGTGCCCTTATAAATCCTCCTTTACTTTCTAAAATCTCTTTAAATTCTTCAAAAGTGTTTACATCAGTGATATGGGTTTTTCTATAATTCAGTGCTTTTTGGTATAAATTTTTTTGAATTTCTGCTAAAAGTAATTCTACTTTTTCTGCAATAGTATCTCGGGAAATGATCTCTTTTGTTAACATATCTCTTCTAGCAACTTCAAGCGTTTTACTTTCTATATCCTTAGGACCTATTGCTATTCTAACGGGCACGCCTTTTAGTTCATATTCATTAAATTTCCAACCGGGCTTTTGTGTATCTCTTTTGTCCAGTTTCACCCTAATTCCTTTTGTTCTCAACTCTTTAACAATTATTTCGGCTTCGTCACAAACGGCATTGTATTGTTCCACATCCCTGTAAATTGGAATAATAACCACTTGATCTGGAGCAAGATTTGGAGGTATAACCAATCCTTTGTCATCACTATGCGTCATTATCAAAGCACCAATTAATCGCGTAGAGACTCCCCAAGATGTTGCCCATACATAATCTAATTTGCCGTCTTGAGCTGTAAATTTCACATCAAATGCTTTTGCAAAATTTTGTCCTAAAAAATGAGAAGTTCCAGCTTGAAGTGCTTTACCATCCTGCATTAATGCTTCAATACAATATGTTTCTAAAGCTCCTGCAAATCGTTCGCTTTCGGTTTTAGTGCCTTTAATAACCGGAATAGCCATGAAGTTTTCTGCAAAATCGGCATAAATATTCATCATTTGCTCTGCTTCTTCTAGTGCTTCTTGTTTGGTTGCATGCGCTGTGTGTCCCTCTTGCCATAAAAATTCTGAAGTGCGCAAAAACAAACGTGTTCTCATTTCCCAACGCACCACATTTGCCCACTGATTTATTAATAAAGGTAAATCTCTGTAGGATTGAATCCATTTTCTATAGGTGTCCCAAATAATGGTTTCAGAGGTTGGTCTTACAATAAGTTCTTCTTCTAATTTAGCATCAGGGTCTACTATAATTCCGCTTCCATCTTCAGCATTTTTAAGGCGATAATGTGTTACTACAGCACATTCTTTAGCAAAACCATCTACGTGACTTGCTTCTTTACTAAAGTAGGATTTAGGAATAAAAAGTGGGAAGTAAGCATTTTGATGCCCGGTTTCTTTAAACATTCTGTCTAATTCTGCCTGCATTTTTTCCCAGATAGCGTAACCGTAAGGTTTGATAACCATACATCCTCTAACGCCTGAATTTTCTGCCAAATCGGCTTTTACGACCAGTTCATTATACCATTTAGAATAATCTTCCGTTCTTGTAGTTAAGTTCTTTCCCATAGCTTGCAAAATTGGCACAAAAATTGTGTTAATTGTGTTAAAGTCTTATTAGTTTTTTGCAAAACTACTTAAATTTATAGTGTTGAACAATTAAATCCTTCTGTTATGAAAACTTATACCGCCACAAACAAAATTTTGAAACTTTTAATAGCTGTTACAGTTGTTATTAGCCTAGTATCTTGTGGCTCCTCAAAATATTCTGGAGACAACGATGGTATTTATAATACCTCTGTTGAAAAATCCTCTGATACAGAAGGTCAAACGGTCAATGAAAAAGATAATAGAAATTATTACAAACAATATTTTCAAACCAAAGCAAAAATTTATGCTGAGGAACCTGCTGATGATATCATTTTTACAGATGTTGAAGGTTATTCTTCTAAGGATTCCTATATAGATGAAAACGGTGTTATTTATGAAGAAGATGTTGATTATACTGAATCTTACGGAGGTTGGGGTGAAAATGCACAAGTATCCATAAATATTTATTCTAATCCGGGTTATGTATATTTCGGAAACTACTGGAACAGACCTTATTGGTGGTATGGAAGTGGCTGGGGATTGTCCTATTGGTATGGTGGATGGGGTGGATATTATGGCCCATCATGGGCTTGGGGTTACCCTTACTATTCAGGATGGAATTATGGTTGGGGTTATGGTGGATATCCTTATTATGCCTACAATCCGTATTATGGAAATTATCATAATAATTATTCGTATGCATATAATAGAGGTAGAAGAAATACAGATATAAACCGATCTAGTTCTAGAGTTCAAGGCAGAAATAATGTGGTTACCAACAGAAATAATAGGACATACTCTAGATCTGAAGTAGAACGAAGAATTAACACGAATAGAAGTTCTCAAGATGCTAGAGTAAACGCTAACACATCAAGAAATAATCGTTATTCTCAACAAAGATCTAACTCAAACTCAACTATGAGAAGAGCTCCTAGTCGAAACAACTCATCACAAACAATTTCCAGACCCAATACAACAAGCAGAAGCTCAGGCACAATAAATAGTAGTGGAACAAATCGTTCCAGTGGCACTACAACCGGAAGTCGATCAGGAGGAACCAGTTCTCGAAGAGGTGGCGGAAAATAATCATTAAAATTTTTAACGAAAAAAATAGACATTATGAAAAGAATATTTTTCTTACTCATAGCGATATTTGTTACATCAAATATTCAAGCTCAAAGCATCATTGATGGCTTACGTTACAGCAGGGATATTCCTAATGGAACTGCACGTTTTAGTGCAATGAGCGGCGCATTTGGAGCTTTAGGAGGCGACCTTTCTGCTATCCAATCTAACCCTGCCGGCTCTGCGGTTTTTTTAGAAAATACCGCATCCGTTTCCCTTTCTTTTTTAGATACAAAAAATGAAACTAATTATTTTAATTCTACTGGGTCTTATTATAATTCAGAAGCAAACTTAAACCAAGCGGGGATTGTATTTGTTTTTGACAATTATAATGAAGATTCTTCTTGGAAAAAATTCACACTCGGGCTTAGTTATGAAACAACAAATAATTTTGATAATGAATATTTTGCTCGGGGACAAAGCAATAGCTCTATAGATAGCTATTTTTTAAATTTTGCTCAAGGTGTTCCTTTAAATCTGCTACAACTTCAAGCTGGAGAATCTATTTCAGACCTCTATCGCTTTTTAGGTGAAACAGAAGGATTTGGTGCACAACAGGCATTTCTTGGTTTTCAATCTTTTATTTTAGACCCCACAGATCCTGAAAACCCAAACAATTCATCTTATTTTTCCAACATTTCCCCAGGCAATTTTAATCAAGAATTTTCTTTCAATTCTTCGGGTTATAATGCAAAATATACGGTGAATCTAGCAACACAAATAAATAACATATACTTAGGACTTAATCTTAACTCGCATTTAATTGATTATAGAGAATCTACCTACTTTTTTGAAAACAATAATAATGAAGGTAGTTTAATAAATGAAGTGGGATTTCAAAATAACTTAGTGGTTCTTGGAAATGGATTTTCGGCACAAATAGGTGCAATTGCAAAAGTTTCAGACTACGTTCGATTGGGTCTAAACTATAACACCCCTACTTGGTACACAATTTCTGAAGAAACCACTCAACAATTAGACACTAAAAGAACAGAAAATGGCACTGCTATCATAGAAAGTATTCGTCCAAATATTATTAATATTTTTGAAGATTATAAACTAAGAAGTCCAGGTAAGTTAACAGGAAGTATGGCCTATTTATTTGGAAAAGAAGGACTTTTAAGTTTAGATTATTCTTATAAAGATTATTCAAATATTCAATTTAGCCCTCTTAATGATCCTTTGTTTAATACTCAAAATAGTTTAATTGATTCGGCTTTAAAAGGAAGTTCCAGTATTAAATTAGGGGGTGAATACCGATGGAATCAAGCAAGTTTTAGGGGTGGTTTTAATTATGAAGAGAGTCCCTATAAGAATACGGAAATTATGGGAGATTTAACAGGTTTTTCTTTTGGTGCAGGATATAATTTTGGTTCCTTTCGATTAGATGCAGCCTATGCCCGAACAGAACAAGAAAAAAATAACCAACTATTTCAGGGTTCAGCTTTCACTAATGCAGTGACTGTAAACAGTATTAATAATTTTTTTACTTTAACCACAAGTTTTATTTTTTAGAAAACATCTAAAATATTTCAGAGAATAGTTTATAAACAAAAGAGGCTCCTTTCGGAAGCCTCTTTTGTTTGTGTTTAGTTTTTTTAATTTATCTTTTCAAAGTAAAATGTCCTCTAAATTGTTTTTGGGTGTCGTCTTCTGTGTACTCCACTCTAAACCAATAATCACTCGATGGTAGGGGGTTGCCATTGTATGTCCCATCCCATCCGGCACTCGTCGGACTTATTTGTTTTAGTAATTTGCCGTGACGGTCAAATATATAAATTTTTGCCGTAGGATTTGTTGCTATTCCTATGATATTCCATCTCTCATGATATCCA
>MNYN01000009.1 GCA_001873105.1 Flavobacteriaceae bacterium CG2_30_34_30
ATGGTGGTGATTGGGATTTTGATTGCCGAAAAAAAATGGAAGGCTACAATACTGCCTACTGAAATTTCCATTGCTTCCTTTTTTTATGAATACTAATATCAAAGAAATACCCTACTTTTGCCGCTCTTAAAAAGAGTATGAAAAGAGCTTTAGTAAGATATAGAAACAGTGCTATTGGAAAGTATGCTATTCGCAATCAAAAGTATGCTCCCATTCTTTTTTTTATGGGGGGTTTTATTTTTGACACCTTGACTTTAGGGCGCATAGACCGTCTTTATGATACGATGGTGCTTTGCTCGCATATGACCTTATTATCGATAACACTCTATTTATTTAATTTAGCGGAAGACGGCAAGTGGGAAAACACCCTTCTGGGGCGTTATACCGACTATTTTCCGCTAGCCATACAGTTCTTCTTTGGAGCGCTTTCAAGTGCTTTTGTCATCTACTTTTATAGAAGTGTGTCCTTGTCAAAAACGATGTTTTTTTTCATACTACTGGTGCTGCTCTTGTTTGCCAATGAGTTTCTTAAAAGGAAAATATCCAATAAATACCTCCAGTTTAGTATTTATTTTTTTATAAGTTTTACCTTTTTCGCCTTTATGATTCCCACACTAATCAAGGAAATGAATCCCTTGATTTTTATCATTTCCGGGTTTGTAAGTTTGGGGTGTACCCTGGCACTTATCACATTTATTTACAGGTCAAGCCCAAGCACAAGAGCTGAAATCAGTCTAAAAAAACTGATTAGCATGATCCTTTCTATCTACTTAACCATCAATGTTTTTTACTATTTCAATTTGATTCCACCGGTACCGATGGCTATGGACACCGGATTGGTGGCTCATCATGTCGAGAAAAAAAATAACGAATACATCGTTACTTACAAGCAGGATGAATGGTATAAATTTTGGCGTACACATCACGTTAATTTTCATCGTCAGGCAGATCAAAATGTGTATGTGTTTACTTCTGTTTTTGCACCTACAGATTTAAAAAAGTCTATTTTTCATCGGTGGCAATGGTACAATCCTGATACCAGGAGTTGGGAAGTAACTGATGACATTGGCTTTGAAGTTACCGGTGGTCGTGGTCGTGGTTTCCGTGGATATACTTATAAAAACAACCTTACGGAAGGCCAATGGAAAGTAGATGTAATTACAGAAGAGAAACTGGTGCTTGGTGTTGTGGATTTTGTGGTTAAAAACACTTCTAAGCCCTATAAAGAAGGAATCGTGACAAAATCCTTTTAAAAACTGTTTTTAGAAATCTTAAGAAAAATCCGCTAAAAATTCCTCTGGCTATCAGTTGTTTACAGTTCCTTCTCTCTAGAAACGATTAGCGTTTCCATATTTAAAACACATTTATATCTATTTTTAAAGTAATTGATTAAATTTACTCAATTGTTTAACACTCATTCTGATGGAATACAAAAAAACACCTCCCAAACCAATAAAAGAACCTCAAGTCAAAAACAAACACACAGATGATCTGGTTGATCATTACTGGGGCAGTATTAATTATGTCGCCTCATTAATCAAAGCATCTGAGCTCAAGGCGGGTTTAATCCTTTCATTTTATGGTATTCTGTTAAATTTTATTTATAGAGGTGCAGAAATCCTACTGGAACAGTTTCCTAATAATATTTTTATTTACATCCTTTTATCGCTTTGGTTTTGTTTTATGGTGCTTTCCATTTATTTCAGCATACGATGTTTTATCCCTCGATTTGAAGCGCGATTTGATAAAAACATCTTCTTTTTTAGGGATGTGATTACAAAATTTGGAGACATTGATGAATTTTCTAAAACATTTTTTGAAATAAGTAAAGATGAAGACAGATTATTTCACCAACTGGGGCATCAAATTTTTATCATCTCAAAAATTGCCGATGTAAAATTCAAATATGTACATAAATCATTGCGGTTTCTGGCAGCGGGATTGGTAGTACTTCTATTCGTTTTATTGTATTATTTATTTATTTCGGTACTCTAAAAACAAAAAAATATCTATTAATCAATAACCAATTCAAATGAACAAACTTTTACTTTTACTCTTTGCATGCTCCCTTTTTACTGTTCAAACCATATTATCGCAACAAACACAAGATAGTATTATTTTAACACAAATATTGCACAACTTTCTGGAAGGAGCTTCAAATAATGACCGTGATACTCACGAACTCTTTTGGGCAGAAGATCTTATCTATACAAGTTCGGCAGGCACTCGTTTTGGCAAAGCCGAAATTTTGGCCGGATTTGAAAATGAAACTGAAGTTTTAAACACACCAAAAACCATCTTTAATGCTGATGAAATTCTAATTAATATTTATGGGAATATGGCTATAGTTGCTTTTAAAATGAAAAGTCAAACTGGTGATGCCATACAATATTACTACAACAGCGGTACTTTTTTAAAACGCAACGGTATCTGGCAGGTGGTAAACTGGCAGGCTACGAAAATTCCAAACCAATAAAAAAGCCACCCACGAGTGTGGATGGCTTTTTCGGACTTAGCAAATTCAGGTTAATTATAACTTTTGAAAGGTAAGGGTATCTGTTGTACCATCGCCTCCGCTTACATCAAAGAGTTCGATTAAGGTTGTAGTGTAATTTGACACATTCCAATCATCATTGAAATCCTCAAATGGTGATGATTCACCAAAATATAATTCTAGATGAAGTCCATCGTTACTGGAAGTAGTTACAATCCAAGTTCCGTTTATAGTATTCGTGCTGTTTGTTGCCACTACGCTACCGTTTGCATCAAATGTCAACACATAATTTGTATAGTTGTTGGTTTCATTGTTTCCACTATCTACATAGCTTTGTACAAACCAAGGACCACTGATAATAATATCTATTAATTCTTGTGCGTTTCCGGTTCCTCCACCTGAACAATTTGTATAAGGATTTCTTCCGAAAATTAAATAGTCTGTACCACCATTTCCACCGCTAATGTCAACAAGGTTAATGTTTTCCATTGAAAAGGCTGTAACATCCCAATCATCATTTAAATCTTCAAAAGGGTCGTTTTCGCCAACGGTTTCAAAATTAATTTCTAGGTCTAAACCGCTGCTGCTAGTGGTTACTGCCCAAGTACCATTTACGGTATTTGAAGTACTAACTGCAACTACAGTTTGGTTAGTATTGAAGGTAAATTGGTAAGCAACATAATCGCATGTTTCATTATTTCCATCTTCTTCAAGAAGGTTCACATACCAAGAGTTGGTTGTAAGTGTGTTCACTAATTCTGTAGAACCACCACCTGAACCTCCGCCGGTATTAGGGGTGCGTTCATAGGTAAGAAAATCTGTTGTTCCATCGCCACCGCTTACATTTTTTAAACGAATAATAAGTGGTGTTGCTTCAATAATTTGCCAATCTTCATCTAAGTTGTCTAATGGACTTGCTTGACCAAAATATAAAACTAGATCCGGTGTACTGCTTGAAGTTAAATTCCAAGTTCCATTTATAGTTGTAGAACTAGTAGTAGCTTGAGCTGTATTGTTTGTAGCAAATGAAAATTCATATCCTGAAAAATTGTCAGTTTCATCCACATCTTCAAAGTAGTAGGTTACAAACCATACCCCATCGGTTAAAATATCGGTAAAGTTTCCTGGAACATCGCCACCATTACTGTCGCAAGCAGCAATAATATCAAGCAACTCTTGGTTGTTGTTTACCTCTACTATAGTACCATCAGCCAATATAACATTAATTGGGAAAACAATACTTACAGAACCATTTGGGTCAATTGTGGTAAGAAAAAGCAAAAGCTCGGCATCGTTGTTAACAGTTTGCGTACCTGTTTGTTGGTTGTTAGCATCCAGCAAAATGAATGTAATAGGATATTGAAAATTAATACAAGTAATAGCATTTGGATTATTGCTATTTTCTGAAGTTCTAACTAACAAGTTTGCCAGTTGTGAATTTGTTGCAATACCTTCTTGGGTGGTGTCATCTATAATAACCGGGTCTGTAGAACAAGAAGTAATTACAAACAAACTCAGTAATAAGTAAATGGATAATAGGGCTAATTTTTTCATAATGATTAAAGTTTTGTTTTATATAGTTAAGAACAATGTATTTGAAATAAACCCTACTTATTTTTTTAAAAATAATTTTTGGGTGTAAAAAATAATAGTGTTATAAATACAGTAAGGTTAGTAGATTTATAAGATATGTCCTATATTGTAAGCTAACTTTAAAAAATATTAAATTTTTTGTGTAATGAAATTCGAGTTTTCACTACTACAAAACAATTTTAAAGCTTTACTCATGAAAAAAATCGTTCCATTTAGTTTGTTATTAGTGTGTTTTATAGGATTTTCGCAGCGTCCATCTGCACTTAACAATGGTAAATTTTTTGAAGAAAATGGCAATATGTTATTATATGGAGGTAAAAATTTAGAACCTTTTATTATAAATAATTTAGAATTAAAACCGGAGCAATTTCATTATGGCATAGGAAAAGAAGCTTTTCCTGCCTTGCTTGAACCAACATTTCAATCAGTTTCAGAAGCTAATTCCACTTGGAAAAATGAGGACCGATTTTTAGTGGCACATAAAGGAAATGAGGTAAAAGCCTATTCGGTAAAAGACCTAACCAAGCATGAAGTTATTAATGATTATATTGATGGGGAACCAATTTTTGCTGCATATTGTGTTTTAGCTGATTTGGGAGCAGTATATAAACGTACCTATGCCGACAAGATTTTTACTTTTGCCCTAAGTGGCTATACTTATTTTGACCCAGAAGTATGGAATGGTTTAGATGGCTTTGTACTTTGGGATAGAGAAACAGAAAGTCTATGGTGGCCTTTAATAGATAAAGCGGTTTCCGGTAAATTGAAAGAAGTAAAACTTCAATTATTAGACGAAACCAATTGGGAAGATACAACTTGGGCTGCTGTAAAAGCAAAGTATCCTAATGCACAAGTACTTATATCCGGTCAGGATTTTAAACGTCCTGAATCTTGGAAAAAGTATGAAGATGTTACTGAAATAGTTAAAAAATATGCGAAAGTGGATAAAAATTAGCTCTAAAACCAACCAAATTAGAATTTCTTGATTTTAGAGCTTCATTTTTTATTTTGCAAGAGTTCTCATAAAGTTGACTACTAACCATCGGTCTTCTGCCGAAGGTATTTTTTTATCGAAAGCTGGCATATCATTTCTTCCAAAAGTTATTTTGTAGAATAATTCGCCATCTGTAGCCTTTTGCGTAGTATTTGATGAAAAATCACCTAAATCACCCTTCATTTCTGGAGCTTTGGAGCCATCACCCCATCCTTTTTTACCATGGCAAGAGCTGCATTGTTTTGCATACAAAGCTTTTCCGATAGCCATATTTTCGCTATCTTTTGCATCGGTTGGGTTTTTCATGATTTTGTATTTTGCAGGTACAACCCATTCTGAAGGATCAGCAACAACTATTGGTTTTTCTTCTACAGGTTTGGTTACTGGTTTTTCTTCTACAGGCTTTGTCACTGGTTTTTCAACTACAACAACTTCTGGTTTTTTAGGATCTTCTTTTACCACAGGTTTCGTTTCTACAACAACTGGTTTAACAGTTTTTTCAATTGTTTTCGTAGTTTTAACTTCGGTGGTTATTACTTCTTTTGAAGTTGTTCCGCTTTTTACGGTTTCCTCGACAATAGCGGAAGAGTCTTCTACAATTTCTGTAGTAGTTTCTATTGTAGTACGCTCTAAACTTTGTGGAAGTATCTGCTCTGTATCATTAAGAGTCGCATCTTCTTGATTTGTTGAATTGTTTTTACAACTTAGGAAAGTTAAAACAAAAATTAAAAATCCAAATAAGAGTATTTGTTTCATTTTATTATTTTATTATATTTAATTAATCCATTTATTAGTACATAATAAATTTCATGAATAGAGATAAAAAAACCGAACAAGTTGTTCGGTTTTTTTATCTGAATGCTTGCAGATATTATTTTGCAAGGGTTCTTAAGAAGTTGACTACTAACCATCGGTCTTCTTCTGATGGTATTTTTTTGTCAAAAGCTGGCATATCATTTCTACCAACAGTTATTTTATAGTATAATTCGCCATCTGTAGCTTTTTGGGTTGTGTTTGATGAAAAATCACCTAAATCACCTTTCATTTCTTTTGCTTTGGAACCGTCACCCCACCCTTTTTTACCGTGGCAGGAGCTACATTGTTTTGCATATAGGGATTTTCCAATCGCCATATTCTCACTATCCTTTGCATCGGTTGGGTTTTTCATAGTTTTATATTTTGCCGGCACTACCCATTCATCTTGAATTGCGGATGTAAATGAAAGAGCACCAATGGCTATGATTCCTATAATCATAAAATATTTCACATTTTTCATAATAATTAAATTTTAGATTTATAAATTTTAAATAAGTTAATAACTAAAAACAAAAGGATGGACCAAATTCCAACTAACATAATGTTTGGTACTATCCACAAAAATAAAGGAGTCTTAGTGGGTGGTGACCACATCGTTCTTTGATTGAATGTGGATTCATCCTTAATAGGAACACCGATATCTGAATTAATATAAGCGATAATCGTGCCAAAGTCATCACTTTCTTTAAGAACTATTTCAAAAGTTAATTTACCGTCTATTCCTGTTAATCCTTCTTGAATGGGTACAAGAATAGAACCGTCCTCATCGGTAGTGTAACTATCTTCTTCTCCAACAGTTAGGCTTCCAAATAATCGTTTAAGTCCTACTTTAATATCTTGCTCAACAATGGGTTCATTATCTAAAGTAAATAACCTTGCTTGTATATGATTCACACTATCTATTTCAACAATAGATGCTTCTATATTTGCATTTGTTACGGTTAGGCTTTCTTCATCGTCTTCATAAATTTCACTATCTTCAATTCTAACAATAAAATCATTGGTTGTTGAAATAAATTCTGCGGGTATGATAAACTTTGCTTTTCCATCGTAGTTTGTCAATGCCTCACCTATTTTAATTTCGGAAGTTAGTTCTTCATCCTCATCGTTTACTTCTACTTTATACATAGTAAAATTTAAATTCTGGCAAGGTTCAAAACCTTCCTCTCCTTTAAAAATAGCGGATATTTTTATGAATGAATTTTCATTCACAATTTTCACATGTTCTACGGTAAGTCTAGCGCCAATTTTGTCGTCTTGACTGTATGCATTACTTCCAATAAACGTATAAAACGCTATACAAAGTAATATGGCTAATTTGTTTTGAAAAAAAACTGACTTTATCATAATGTTTCCGTTTTATCTTGTTCTAAAATCCCTCTTTCTTCCGCGGTTTCGTGTATTGGAATAATTGGCAAATAGCGAAATAATAACGTCATTATAAGCAATGCAGAAGCTAAAGTACCAAAAGTTATCGTCCATTCTAAAGGTGTAGGAAAATAATGCCTCCAGCTTTCAGGTACCCCTTGAATGGGCAAAAATGGATGAAGCAGGGTTGGGGTTACAATAATATACCTTTTCCACCAAGCGCCAAGTACTACCAATAATGCGATTATAAAAAGCGGCACTGGTTTTCTTCCTTTTGGAAATACAAGTGCTATTACAGGAATAATAAGACCTCCTATAATAACAGTCCAAAACAATGGTGCATAACCACCAAAAAACAGCTCTTCTAAATGTGCAGATTCTTCGTTAGTACTTTTATAAGCAGGGATTAAATATTCATTTACATTAAAATACAAATAAACCAAGCATAACAAAACCAATAATTTACCCATTTTATCAAAGTGTAGATCGGTGATATAATTTTCTAAATGATATATTTTTCTTAAAACAAACATAATAACTACGACTGCACCGGCACCGGCAACAAATGCTCCGGCAATAAAGTAAGGTCCAAAATTGGTACTATCCCATCCAGGTCTGTATGTGGTGGCAAATAACCAAGCTGTTACGGTATGGATGCCAAATGCTACAGGAATTATTAGCACGGAAAGAGTTTTTATGGATGAATTGTAAATGCTGGTTTGTTTTTTTGTGCCTGACCATTTTAAGGAAAGTTTGCCATACCATTTACTCAATTTTGGTTTGTTACTAAAGTGTTTTTTTAGAATAGCAAAATCTGGCAAAAGAGGGTAATACAATAGCAAAATACTAATTAACAAATAAGTGGTAATTACCAATACATCCCAAATAATAGGCGATTGTAATCTGCCGTGCAAAAATATATAATATATTCTGTCAGGACGTCCCATATCTATTATTATGGTTAATCCTGCCATTATAATAGCCGCTACAGCAATTACTTCAGATATTCTGGTAAGAGGTGTACTCCATTTAACTCCAGACAGTCTTAAAATAGCGGTAACTAAAGATCCTACTAAACTAATGGCCACAAAAAACACAAAGTTTGAAATATATACCCCCCACAATGCATAGTCTCGCATTCCTGTGATGATTAAACCTTTGTCAAATTGTTGGTAATAAGCGTATAATGCAGCTAGAATAACTACCAATAAAAAAGCTACCCAAATTTTGCCTCGCATTCCAAATTTTTGGGGAGCGAGGTCTTGTATTAATTTATCATATGGTTTCATTATTCTTCAGATTTTTTGACAGATTGAAATTCCGTGTAGTTTTCCATACCTTCTTCAAATTCAACGAGTCTTTCTGTTGGAGGCAGATAATAAACACTAGGTTCAGTACCTAATCCTTCTAACAATCGGTGACCAGATCTTTCTTTTAAAAGTTCGCTTAATTTAAAGGTTTGTCCACTTCCATTTGTTACGGCGTCTTCGTAGATATCACCAAAGGAATACACATCATTAGGACAGGCGGAAACACAGTGAGGAAGTTCTCCCATATCAATTTTATGAGGGCAAAAATCACATTTATCAACAGTACCTTTTACACTTGGTTTACCAGTGTGATCCGGAGTATAAGCTCCTGAATGTGCTGCTTCCGGTTGATCGGGTTCGTTCCAATTAAAAACTCTTGTAGAGTATGGACAAGCTGCCATACAAAACCGACAACCAATACAACGTTCATTATCAATTAATACAATACCATCTTGGCGTTTAAAGGTGGCGTCAACAGGACAAACTTTAACACAAGGTGGTTTATCGCAGTGTTGGCAAAGTGTTGGCATAAAATAAGGTGCTGTTTTTTCAGACTCCTGCATTTTATATACTTTCAGCCATGCATTCTCCCCTGTGATGTAGTGGTTTTTATTACAAGATTCCTGACATTTAAGTGCGTTTTTACACTTTGCCAAATCTACCACCATTACAAACTTTTTGTCTGGAAATCCAACTCTGGGATCATAACCATCATGCTGTTTGTGCCCCATATCATGAACCTCAGAAGCGGGCACTTGCATAATATGTCCATCGGTGGACATAAGTTCAACCATTTCTGAATTATCTTCGTCATCAAATGCTTTTGCAACAGCAACTGTACCAACAGATGCCAGCAGCCCAAACTTGATTCCTAATTCAAAAAATTTACGCCTTGATTTCTTTTTATCTTCTTGCATAAAACTTTATTTATCTTTATTCAACCATCCCAAAAAGGACTTATTGGAAATATTTTTTTCAATTACTTTTGCGTTTTCCAATACACTTTTTTTAACTCTTACCGTCGTTCCGTCTGCTTTAAGCATGGTTTGGTAAGCATCGCTATCTTCGCCAAGTGCCTCAGGTGATGGTTTCCCAAAACCGAGAAGAGGAAGGATTAACCCTCCTCCTAACATCGGTAAAAATCCTCTTCTACTTATTTGATTCTTTTTTTTAGATGAATTTTTCATATAATTTTTTTATAAGTGCCATAACCTGGTTATGTTAAAACCAATCATAAAATCGCCATCAAAAAAATTGTTTTGATTAAACATATTGTTTTTTTGCGCTACAATTCCTTTATAATTGGTTACAAAAACCTGAAACGCATGCGATCCTGTTGAAAACTCAACTCCTAGACTAACGCCTGGTTCAGGTGTTCCTACATCAAAGGTAGTGATTGGTTGATTATATTCGGCTATTATGGACGTTTGTGGACTAATTTTTGCGCGACCACCAAAAGCTATTGCAAACATATCATTTTTCATTGTGTTTTCTACAACATTGTAGTGAGACACACTAGGAGCAACCATAAAGGATATATTTCTAGTAAAGCGTTTTGAAATGATTAATTGGTTGAAAAAGGAATATCTATCTTCGGTGTTGTAAAAAAACCCTTGATTTTTCTGTCTGGCATCGATGGTAAAGTTTCCATAGTAACTAACACTTATTGGCATTTCGTTACCTCGGGTTTGTCTTAAAATAGCACCTTTAAGATTAAAATCTTGTAATCGATTATCTTTAGTGGTTCCAAAACCTACGGTTATTCTATCGTGAATAGCATAACTTAAAGCAATGCGTATGTTTGCAGCTCCATAAAGTCCAATTAAAGAATTATCTGTATCTACTAAATCAAAACGGTGATTCATAGTCATTTCTAATGTTCCTTTTGTGTTAAGAACATTGGTTTGACTTTCAATAAGGGCTGTACTTTCAAAAGCGGCTCTTTCTAGCTTTACTTCTGGTTCTTCAGTAGCTTCAGCATCCTCCTGAGAAAAAATCATAAGAGGGAAAATAAACGCTACTGCAAGAATTGATTTGTATCTTTTCATTTGTATATTTTTGAGATTAGTTATTAAGTGCCCCTTCATCAATCCACTGTTTTACTACATTTATTTTTGTTTGGCTAATGCCTCCGCTTGGCGGCATAAGAGGTGCACCTTGACCTATTAGGCTTTTATATAAAATACTGTTTTCAGATTCAGAAGGAATTACAAAACCTCCACCTAGTAATGCAGTAAAAGAATTACCTGAGCGTAAATCCGGATTTTGATTTCCATTATGACAGTTAACACAGTTTTGATTAAATATTGGTTGCACCTGATCTTGAAAGGATATATTTTGAGGTAACGGAAGGGTTGCTTGGTCAGCTAATTCATCATAATAACATGAAAAAGTCATCAAACTTAATCCTATTACAAGCAAAAATTGAAATATTTTTTTCATTTTTTTTGTTTTTTAGTTTCTATTTGGTTTCTTATGAAATCTAATTTAGAATTTTGAGAAGCTGTTTCAAAGTTTTCGAAATTCTAAATTAGATTTATTTATAGATTGCTCGGCTTAATCAGGATATGCGGTTTGATCGCTAAGTGCTTTATAAAGATTTTTCATTTCTTCTAGTGTAGTAGGTGTAGATCCCATGGAACTTCCTAATTGCCCTGAAACTACTTTGTGTTGTACTTCGTGTGGATTAGATCGGGTAAATTTTCCTAAGGTTTTACCTCCTAAATCAATTGTGGTTCCATCAGCACCATGGCAACTTGCGCATTTAGCTGCAAAAAAAGCATGACCTGCAGTGGCATTACCATTTCTACCTAAATCGGTATAAGTTCTTGAACCTGTTGGATAGGTACCTACAGTATTTATAGCATATAATTCATCTGTATCAAGAGCTCCTTCTTTTAAAAATTTAACTAAATCCCATATTAATGCATCAGAAAGAATGGTTCCATAATCTGGGTGATTATTACCACCTAATGCAGGGTTTGTTCCATCTGCAGTTCTTGCAGGATCCACAGCTGCTCCCCCAGTATTTTTTATTTTTTCAAACAAAATACTTATGTCTGCATATTTCAAATTAGTAAGTTGAACAGAGGATACATCAGGTCTTGTGGTATTTGGGGCTCTGTTAATGTAAGAAGCAAATCTTGCTTTTTGATCCCAAGCGTGACATTGTTTACATCTGTAAAAATCTTTAAATCCTGTAATGTTTTCAAGAACAACTGCTGGATCATTTGGTGCTACGAAACCGGTTTCAGATTTTGTAAAATCATTATACAACCTACTACCATTAATCATATCTGCGGCATCGTAAGCAATTTGATCTTCATTGATTGGTATTGGTATTACTGTGTCGCGATCATCATGGGTACAACTTTGGAGACCCATAAAGAGAAGACCTAAAATAAAAAAATAAATTTTTGCGTGTGTTTTCATAATTAGTTGAATTTTATAATTGATAATTTTTGGGTTGAAACAGTTTAAAAATATTATGGTGTAAATTTCTTAATTATTACTTCTTAAATATATGACAATTATCATACAAAATAAAAATTAACACTTATTCTTATTATTTTTATTGAAAGTCAATATTTTTTCTTTCAGGGGTTTCGAAACATCCCTAATTTTGTAATTATTATTACCTTCAATAAGTTAAAAAAAATACAAATATTAAATATAAATAATGAAAATTGTTTATATTTATTAACTCTATTTAAATAAGATACAGAGTTTTATAATTTATTATATTTCTACTAGAATTTAAAAAATGGTAGATTGTAATTTTCATTTCTACTCAAAAAATTCGATTTACAATATTTGCCATTTTAGCTCTCTACCGGAAACTTTTATACAGAATTTAATGAATTATAATGCACCATTTTCTATTTCAAATAGTGGGATATATGTAAGATTTCAGGTTTTTTTTGTAATAATTTTTATTGGTTTTGATTGACATTAGCATATAATAAATTAAATTAATCCAATTAATAAAAAGTTGAATATCAAAAAAATAAGAAAATTTAGGTTGTTTAACAATAAATATTTTTAACTATTGAGATACTAGGTTCTTTTAAGATTGCTAGATTTATAACTTGGAGATTATACATTTAAATATGTCAAGCAATGCAAAAAACTGGTAATTTATGAAACTGTACATAAAATATATGGTTAGCTTGCGGTGCAAAATGCTAGTTAAAGAAGAGTTGAAAAAACTTGGATTAAAGTACATTATTGTGGAATTAGGATCTGCTGAAATAATGGAAGATATTACTCCAGAGCAGCATGACGAACTTAAGAAAAACCTGCTAAAATCAGGATTAGAACTTTTAGATGATGCAAAAAGTATTTTAATTGAAAAAATAAAAAGTATTATTATTGAAATGATTCATTATCAAGATGAACTTCCTAAAGTAAATTATTCTACTTACATCAGTGAAAAATTAAATTATGATTATACCTATCTCGCAAATACTTTTTCTGAAGTAAAAGGCATAACCATCCAGCAATATATTATTTTTCACAAAATTGAAAAAGTAAAAGAATTGCTATTATATGACCAACTCACGCTAACTGAAATTTCTTATAAACTCCATTATAGCAGTGTAGCACATTTATCCAATCAATTTAAAAAAATTACCGGACTTTCACCATCCTATTACAAAGAGCTAAAGCAGAAAAGAAGTCAAAATCTAGAAAATATTTGATTTTTCAACTTTAACTTTTATTAGTTGCTATTTATTTAACAAATTGTACCAACTTAGCAAGATTTTTAATTCAAAAAATGTAATTATTTTGCTGGGTTAAAATAATTTATTTTAATTCTTATAAAAAATTAATACTATAAAAATGTCAGAAGAAAACCTAGCAAAGCAAGAACTTGAATACCAAAAATCAAAAGTTTTTATTGTAGTGGAAATTATTGAATACATACCCAACTCTGTGTTAATTAAAACCATTATAAAAAAATCAACGGGTAATGTAAGTGCTGTTTCTTTTGATACCGGCGAAACTTTGATGGAAAAAATATCGCCCTTTGATACCTTTATTCAAGTTATTGATGGCACTGCAGAAGTTTTGATAAATGATGTTTCTAACCACCTTGATACAGGACAATCTATTATTATTCCCGCTCACGCAAGAAATACCATAAAAGCAAATGTGCGTTTCAAAATGATCTCTACTATTATCAAAAGTGGGTATGAAGAAGTAAGCTAGGTGGTAAAAAAAATCTATTATTTTCTTATTCTTCTTTTTTTATTATTGGATCTATCTATTACTCCATTTTTTACAATTAAATAAAATATTTCATACTTACCCTTTTTACTTTCCTGATTTTTTAATCTGAAAAAACATTTCTTCAAAAAAGTGGGATAGATATAACATTTTTAAAAATAAATGTAACAACATATCTATCTATATTTCACAATTTTACTAATATAATTCTAACAATAGAATAAAACATTTGAAAATAAATTAAAAAAACATAACTTAAATTATAAGTTTTCTATTGTTTTAGATAATTAGAATATTATAAATAAAAAAATTATTTATCCCCAACCTTTCTCTTTGTGTGAGGCAAAAGGAGGGTTGGTTTTTAAAAATATCTTTTTTATTACTTAAATGAGGAATAACAAATTAAAATTTAGTATTATGAAAAATTCACTCTTTTTACTTTCGTTTGTATTTTTTCTCTGTTTTGGAAATTTAAATGCTCAAAATATTTCTAAATTTTCTATAGCAAACACTGAAAATAATTTTAACATAATAAATTACCCCGTTAAACCAATGCCAAATTGGATGGATTATTGGTCCAAGGAGTCAGTTATAACTATAAAATATTTAATAAAAAAATATGGTGAACCAGATGAAAAAAGCAAAAGAAGGATGGTATGGAATTTAGAAGGGGTAGAAAATAGATCCATCATTTTCACCGAAAGTATTTCATTTAAAAATTCTGAAGTAAATTATAATTTACCTAATAATTGTAATTTGTTGAAATTTACCAATACAAAATCGACTTACACAGGATTGGATATTGCTTCTGATTATAAAAACAATTTATAATTACACGCAAAATAATTAAAGCATAACTAACTGATTATTAATATTAAAAAACTTTGAATACAAATATTTCCATACATGTTTTAAGAAAGTTGCTAGAAATAAACCACAATAGAATTGATGTTTATAAAACTGCATATGGAGGAACTCGTTATAAAGATTTAAAAACTTTTTTTACAGGTTGCATCAAAACTAGTCAAAAATGCAATGTAGAACTTGAAAATGAGGTTCAACAATTAGATGGGGATATTTTAAATAATTTTTCTGTAACTGGTAAAATATTTACTTTTTGGATGAAAATTAATGTTGCACTTTCTAACTATGGTCGCAAAAGAATTTTGGATTATTGCAAATATGGTGAAGAAATTGTTAAAAAAGCCTATCAAAAAGTTTTACAAAAAAAGAACTCCAAAAACATTACTATTAAACAAATAAAAATAATAACAAAACAACAGGATTTAATGGAATCTGACCATAAAAATGTATCCTATTTAAGAGACAATTCCGTATAATTATTTTTTACTACCTTATTCTATTCTCGTAATTTTTGCTCCTATAGCATTCAATCGCTCATCAATATTTTCATAACCTCGATCAATTTGCTCAATATTATGAATGGTGCTGGTTCCTTTAGCAGAAAGTGCTGCTATTAAAAGGGAAATACCTGCCCTAATATCTGGCGAAACCATAGTAGTAGCCTTCAACATCGATTTAAAATCATGACCAATCACCGTTGCTCTATGCGGATCACAAAGTATTATTTTTGCACCCATGTCAATCAGTTTATCTACGAAGAACAAACGACTTTCAAACATTTTTTGGTGTATTAAAACACTTCCTTTTGCTTGGGTACATACCACAAGAACAATACTTAATAAATCTGGAGTAAACCCTGGCCAAGGTGCGTCTGCAATAGTAAGGATAGAACCGTCTATATAATTTTGAATTTCGTAATGTTTTTGAGAAGGAATGTAGATATCATCGCCTATTTGTTCCAGTTTAATTCCTAATTTTTTAAAAGTAGATGGAATTACACCTAAGTTTTCCCAACTTACATTTTTTATGGTAATTTCACTTCGGGTCATTGCAGCCAGTCCAATCCAACTGCCAATTTCAATCATATCCGGTAGTACTTTATGGTTGCAACCGCCAAGGGTTTTCACCCCTTCAATAACTAATAAATTAGAACCTACACCTGTAATTTTTGCTCCCATACAATTCAGCATTTTACATAATTGCTGTAGGTAAGGTTCACAAGCTGCATTATAAATGGTTGTGGTTCCTTTGGCCAATACTGCTGCCATAATTATATTTGCGGTACCGGTAACCGATGCTTGATCCAGTAACATATATTGACCTGTTAAACCGTTTGGTGCCTCAACACCATAAAAATATTCTTCTTTATTATAACGGAATTTAGCCCCAAGTTTTATAAAACCTTCAAAGTGAGTATCTAAACGTCTACGCCCAATTTTATCGCCACCCGGACGAGGTATATAGCCTTTCCCAAAACGCGCTAAAAGTGGACCAACAATCATAATGGAGCCACGAAGAGAGCTTGCTTCCTTTTTAAACAATTCAGATTCTAAATAGTCTAGATTTACAGTATCTGCTTGAAAAGAAAAATGACCTTTTTGAAGTTTTTTAACCTTAACACCAAGATTTTCCAGCACACCAATAAGTTTATTGACGTCAATAATATCGGGAATGTTACTAATTTTTACTTCTTCCGAAGTAAGTAAAACAGCACATAAAATCTGTAAAGCTTCGTTTTTTGCTCCTTGAGGATGGATATCTCCTTTTAATTGATGACCTCCTTCAATTTTAAAAGTTCCCATAAAAAAATATTCTAAGCTTAATATCGTTTGCGCGGTCTGTTGTTGTTACTATTGCTTTTATAGTTTTTCTTTCCAGTTGAACTTGCATTAGTAAACTTCTTTTTAGTTTTTAATAAATCTGTTGCATTGGAAAGGTCTTCATCACTTTCTAAAAGATTTATTTTCCCATTAGACAGTTCTAATAAATGTTTAAAAATAACATCGTCCTCTACACTATCTTTATTCCAACTCAAGAAGGATTTTTTCATATGATTTGCAATTGTAAGAATTAGTGCGTCCTTTTTTTCACTCTCTTCCCAACCTACAGCCACATCAATCATACGTTTGATGTTGTTTCCATAAAATCGATATTTTGGAAAGTTTTGTGGGTATTTTAGAGGCTCCGGGCGCTCTTCAAGCATTTCTCTTTTTGGTATGGGAAAAGGAGAATCAACATCTAATTTAAAATCAGAAATGATAAAAAGCTGGTCCCAAAGCATCGGTTGAAAATCTGGAACATCGCGTAAATGTGGGTTTAAATTGCCCATCACAGCAATAATACTTTTTACGATTTTATTTCGCTCTTCACGATCTTCAAAAGTTATTGCATATTGTACCATTTTTTGAATATGTCTGCCATATTCGGGTATGATGAGTTTTGGTCTCTCGGTATTGTATTCTAATAGATTTAACAAAATGTGTATGGTTTAAATAGGGTGTAGTTTACTTTATTTCAATGATGCGCAAAGTAATAAAAAAATGTGTAAAATTAGTAACTTATAATGAAATTATACCTTCAATAATAGATACTTCTAAATATTTTTCAATAACGGCATCGGGGTTTTTCATTTTCACTTGCACTGAGATACTTGTATAATTTCCTTTAGAAGAAGCTCGAGTATGAATAACTGCTCCTAAATTGTTAAATGTATTTTCAATGTGTACAACCTTATCCTTATGGGTTGGTACAATAAATTTAAATAAATAATCAGAAGGCCAAAGCGTGTCATTGCTTAACTTTTCTTTTAATGATATATAAAATTCTTTTGTTTTTTTATCGGTACTCATAAAAGGAAAATAACTCAAAATTAAATTATTTAAAATCTTTGTTCTATAATAATGCGCCTATGCAAAAAAAATGATTTATTATGATGCAAAGATAAGGTTTCAAAATCAATTTCTTTTTCCGTATTTTGTATTTTTAAAAAAAACAGTTTGAATCCAAAACGTATTGTACTTACCGGTGGTCCTGGTACCGGAAAATCTTCTATTATTAAAAAGTTAGAAAGCTATGGATATCCTTGTCTGGAAGAGATTTCAAGAAAAATAACGTTACAAGCAAAAACAGAAGGTATTGAACAGTTATTTTTAGAAAAACCTCTATTATTTAGTCAACTTTTACTAGAGGGAAGAACATTACAATACCACGAAGGTCTAAAACATAAAAATAGTTTTGTTTTTTATGATCGGGGTATGCTCGATGTTATTGCTTATCTTGATTATTTTCAAACAGATTATCCGGAAGAATTTCAAACTCTTTGCAAAAAACACACTTATGATTTGGTATTTATTTTACCCCCTTGGGAAGAAATTTACATCCAAGACAACGAGCGTTATGAAAATTTTGAAGAAGCAAAAAGAATACACAATTACTTAGAAAGAACGTATAAAAATTATACCTACTCTCCTATTGAAGTTCCAAGGTTAACTCTAGAAGTACGGGTGGAATTTATTTTAGAAAAGATAAGCAACTTGGTATGAATACTTCTTTAAACATACTAAAAAAATATTGGGGACATACCAGTTTTAGAGCCTTGCAACAAGAAATTATTGAAAGTGTTTTACAAGGAAAAGACACTGTTGCTCTACTTCCCACAGGTGGAGGAAAATCCATTTGTTTTCAAGTACCTGCCCTGCAACTAGAAGGTATTTGTATTGTAATTTCCCCGCTTATTGCTTTAATGAATGATCAAGTAGATACCCTTAATAAAATGGGTGTTAAAGCATTATCCCTTTCGGGAAATTTGCACTATAATGATTTAGACAGACTATTAGACAACTGCATTTACGGCAACTATAAATTTTTATATCTTTCACCGGAACGACTGCATCAGGAATTAGTGCAACTTCGCATTGCAAAAATGAATATCAACCTCATCGCTATAGATGAAGCGCATTGTATTTCACAATGGGGAAATGATTTTAGACCCGCTTATAAAAATTTACTCATCCTAAGAAAATTACACCCTAAAGTACCTTTTATAGCACTTACCGCAACAGCAACGCCCGAAGTCCTTACCGATACAATTAACGAATTAGAACTGAAAGACCCTAATATCCTTCAGAAATCCTTTTATAGAGAAAACCTTGCCTATATAACATTACTGGAAGATGATAAACTTTATCGAATAGAAAAATTGTTAGATAAAAATGAATCTGCAATTATTTACACACGCAATCGAAAAAAAACGGAAGAAGTCAGCAAAAATTTAAACAGTAGAGGGTTTAAAACATCTTTCTATCACGGCGGTATTACTGCAGAAGAAAAAGGAATTAGATTTCATAAATGGATGCAAAACATTACACCAATAATGGTTGCAACCAATGCCTTTGGCATGGGTATAGACAAATCAAACGTTCATACTGTAATTCATTTTGATCTACCGGAAAGTTTAGAAAGTTATTTTCAAGAAGCAGGTCGTGCTGGAAGAGACGATAAATATGCAAGAGCTATACTGCTTTATAACCCTTCAGACGAAATACAAGTAAAAAACCAGTTTTTAATAAATTTGCCTACACCCGACTATTGTAAAATCATCTACAGAAAGTTGTGTAATTACCTATACATTGCCTATGGCGAAGGCGAATTCACTACCCATCCCTTCCATTTTGAAAAATTCTGTCAGCAATATGAATTACATACAATAAAAACCTATAATGCCATTCAGGCTTTAGATAGACTAGGAATTATAAAATTATCTATTGAGTTTGGCAGAAAAACCGAAGTGCATTTTTTAGTCCCCACCAATGTTTTATTATCCTATTTTGATAGAAATGAAAAAGCATCCGCAATCGGAAAAACAATTTTAAGAATCTATTCCGGCATTTTTGAAAAACCCATACCCATAAATGTAGAACTTATTGCCTCTAAAACAAATTACACTAGTACAACAGTACTTGACATGCTAAAACAATTTGAAAAAGATGGCATAGTGCACCTTCAAATAAGCATAACTGATGCTACTTTAACCTTTGTAGAACCCCGAGAAGACGACAGAACCATAAACAGAGTTTCTAAACTTCTTGTCCAACAGAATGAAAATAAAATCAAACAAGTAGCCTCCGTTTTGCAGTATAAAAACAACGATAGGTTATGTAAAAGTGAACAGTTACTTCATTATTTTGGAGAAAACAATACCTCTCCATGTGGCATTTGTAGTGTCTGTGCTAAACAGGAGAGCCTACCTTCAAAAAAAGAAAGTTTACTTATCTCACAAAAAATACTATTACTATTAGAAGAGGAAGGCGCACTAAACTCTAGAGATCTTTCAGAAAAACTTAGTTTTACTGAACCAAAAATAATGCATGTACTACGCTTATTACTAGAACATAAAAAAATTAATTTTAACACAAAAAATCAATACACCCTTTTTTAATGAACGATTTACGGATAGTATTTCTCGGAACACCTGATTTTGCAGTTGCTACTTTAAAAGCACTAGTAAAACACAAAAAAAATATAGTAGGAGTCATAACAGCACCCGATAAACCTGCAGGAAGAGGAAGGACGCTTCATCAATCTGCCGTAAAACAATATGCATTGTCTCAAAATTTGCATGTTTTACAACCCACAAATTTAAAAGCAGAAGATTTTTTAGCCCAATTAAATTCATTACAAGCCAATCTA
Source organism: Flavobacteriaceae bacterium CG2_30_34_30 (assembly GCA_001873105.1). Classification (GTDB taxonomy): domain Bacteria; phylum Bacteroidota; class Bacteroidia; order Flavobacteriales; family Flavobacteriaceae; genus Planktosalinus. The sequence continues at coordinate 20,357 of MNYN01000009.1, forward strand.
CAAATTGTAGTTGCTTTTAGAATGCTTCCGAAAGAAGTATGGCAGATGCCCAAATTTGGAACTTTTAATTTACATGCATCCCTCCTTCCTCAATATCGTGGAGCTGCACCAATTAATTGGGTTATAATTAATGGCGAATCAAAAACTGGAGTTTCTACATTTTTTATTGATGAAAAAATAGATACCGGACATATCATTCTTCAAGAAGAAACAACCATTGAAAAAAATGAAAACGCCGGAAGTTTGCACGACAAACTAATGCTTTTAGGAAGCCAACTAGTTTTAAAAACTGTTTCTCTAATTGAAGATGGAACAGTACACACCATAGAGCAAAACTTTACGGAGGAAGTAAAAACCGCCTATAAACTAGATACTGAAAATACAAAAATTAATTGGAATTGTTCTGTGGAAACGATACATAATAAAGTAAGAGGACTTAGCCCATATCCTTCCGCATGGAGTTACATACAAAATGGCGAAAGCGAAATATCTATAAAAATATTTGCTACAGAAATAAAAATAGAAAAACATAACGAAGAAATAGGAAAAGTTATTTCCACAAAAAACACCTTAAAAGTAGCTGCAAAAAATGGCTGGGTTTTTCTTCAAGAATTGCAATTGCCTGGGAAGAAAAAAATGAATATAAAATCATTGTTAAATGGTTATAATTTTGAATCGAATGCCAAAATGCGCTAAGCACCTATAGCTGTTGATTTTATTAAAAAGGCACAAAAAACATTTAAGGTTATTAACAATGTGTTAAAGTTATTAACAAATAACTTGATTTACCGCGTTATTACTTGCACGAACCAATAATCCGATTAAATTTGTAGAGCGAAATAATTACGTTTAACCAACAATTTAATTTAAAAATCAAATTTATGAACAAATCAGATTTAATTGATGCAATGGCAGCAGATGCCGGAGTTACTAAAGCAGCAGCTAAAAAAGCACTAGAATCATTTCTAGGAAATGTTGAAAAATCTCTTAAAAAAGGAGATAGAGTTTCTCTTGTAGGTTTTGGTTCTTGGTCAGTTTCAAAAAGAGCTGCCAGAGAAGGAAGAAATCCACAAACAGGTAAAACTATTAAAATTGCTGCTAAAAAAGTTGTTAAATTTAAAGCAGGTTCCGATTTACAAAAATCTGTAAACTAATCCTAACAACCTTTTTAATAAAGCTTTATCAAATCTTTAGGATTGATGAAGCTTTTTTTTATTTTTCAAAAAAATTGTGTAGCTTTAGAATTAAAATTCTATTATGATTTCTTTAAAGCCAAGCAAAGGTCACCTTTTAGTTGCGGAGCCTTCCATTATTGGAGACACCTCTTTTAATCGTTCTGTAGTACTACTTGCTGATGAAGGAGAAAGTGGTTTTATTGGTTTTATTCTAAACAAGCCTTTACCATATACTTTAAGAGATTTGGTGCCAGAAATAGATTCCGATTTTATTGTGTACAATGGCGGTCCCGTGGAACAAGACAATTTATATTTTATTCACCAAACACCGCAACTAATACCTGACAGTGTTGAAATTACAAATGGAATATACTGGGGTGGAAATTTTGAAAGTGTAACTTCTCTTTTGGAGTTAAAAAAAATATCAGAAAACGACATTCGTTTTTTTCTTGGATATTCCGGCTGGGAACCTAGTCAGTTACAGAAAGAGCTACAATTAAACAGTTGGATTGTTGTTAAAAACAATTATAAAAACAAAATAATTTCAAAACATTATGCTACGTTTTGGAAAGAAAAAATGGTAGAATTTGGCGGTGATTACCTCATTTGGTCTAATGCTCCGGAAAACCCAAATTTTAATTAAAACGCCATTTCTAATCCATTTATTTTTAACCCAATCTTATTTTTATATTTAATTTGGTTGTAAGTTCCTTTGCCACATCTGTATTAAATTCTTTTTTACGGTATTTTGTTATGGATTGTATTCCGGTAACCACATTTGTAATAAAGAGTTCCTCTGCTTTTTGAAGTTCAAATGGAGAGATGGAAGACTCCTCAATAGCATAATCCGGCATTTGCAAAATAATTTTTATAAGTTGTTTTCTAATGATGCCACGCAAACAACCATCCGTAATTGGAGGGGTTTTAATTGTTTTTCCGGATACTAAAAATAAATTTCCATTCAGCGCTTCTACTACCATTTTGTTTTCGTTCAGCAATAAACAATTATTATATCCATTTTCTTTTGCGAAAATACCGGCCAAAACATGAAGCACTTTATTGTTCGTTTTTATGGTAGAAAGCAATCCTGAATTCATATAATAATCTTTAAAAAGCTCCACTTCATAATTTACGGAATTATGTAGATAAAAATCGGCATCTAATTTTTGTGCTGTAATTACAAACGAAACAGTATTATCTTCAGGAGAATAAAGCCCCCCTTCATTGCGATAAACATTAATTCTTACTTTAATGGAATTTTCTTTTGGAAATGCTTGTTTAGCGGTTTCTAAAACTTGCTCCATCAAAAATTCCATAGTAAAATTCATAGGAATTTCCATTCGTAATATGCGCATAGAAGCCATTAGTCGAAAGTAGTGATCCTCCCAAAAAAGAATTTTTCCTGAAGTAAGTCGAAGGGTTTCAAATACAGAATCGCCATACGTAAAACCTCTGTTTGTAGGAGATAAATATGCTTGTGAAGCAGGTACTATATTTCCGTTTACATTGATCATAGAAAACCCCGTTACATTATAACGAGGTAAAGATACGAGTTAATTTTTGAGAATACTAAGAAGAGCCCAAAACCTGCTTTAGGTCAGATATCATTGTATCCCAAAGCATTTTATTTTCATCCAATTCTTCTTCGTGGGAAAAATCAGTAATCATCAATGAAACATCTTTTGTTATTTCATCCACTTGAATACGCAATTCAAAAAAGTATTCGGTTTCTTCATCGTCTAACCATCTAAATTTAATGCGTTCACCACTTTTTTTGCCAAGTAATTTTGCGCTTTCTTCAGATCCATTCCAAATAAAGGTAAAGAATTCTCCTCTGGAGTTTACATTTTCCGCATACCACTCAGAAAGCCCTGAAGGGGTCGATATATATTGATACAGAAGCGAAGGTGATACCTGGATGGGAAACTCCATCTCGAATTTTACTTTTTCTTCCATTGGTCTATTTTGTTAGTTTGTGCCAATATATAGATTAAATATGTATTAGAAAAGAATTAAAAAAATATTTTATGAAAATAAACCTTTGTCCTGCTATAAATTGTTTTTATATTTGCAGCCGCTTAAACTTTAGTTCTGAGGTGTGAGGTGTGAGGTGTGAGGTGTGAGGTGTGAGGTGTGAGGTGTGAGGTGTGAGGTGTGAGGTGTGAGGTGTGAGGTGTGAGGTGTGAGGTGTGAGGTGTGAG
>MNYN01000016.1 GCA_001873105.1 Flavobacteriaceae bacterium CG2_30_34_30
CTAACGAGGTATCCGCCTACATTAAAATTTTCAGATAGTTTTTCATTGGTAACGCCTCCAAGACCTGAGCGTAACCCTTCATAATTGTTGTACTTCACTAAAAATTTTAAATCTAAATCAAAAAATCCGATGGGGTAATACCCCTTGTTAAAATCAGAAATCTTTTTAATTTTATTTTCTATATTTTTATATTTAATAAAACTATCTGCATCTATTGAGATGGCTAATTCTTCTTCTGTAAGTGTTGTTTCACGATAGGAATTCCAAAAAGTGGAGGAGGTTTCCACATTTTTATCTTCTAATGCCAAGATGTCTATTTGTTTTTTATTAATAGAGTCCATTTTAGAAAACTGCACATCAAAACGAGAGGAAATTAGTGAAAAAGTAACTTCAGAATTTTCATCTTCTTTATACCACATATTTCCGGCAGCAATATTTTTTCCAAATAAGGAATAGGAACCTGAAGCATTCAAAGGTTTGAGCTGTGAAGTTGTTTTTACGGGAAACCAAAGACCTTCTTTTTCAAAATAGGTGAATTCGTGAAGTGTTGTAGATTCTATATTTTCAACGTGCTTTATCGTTGCTTGTTGAACCGCAAAACTTGTGACATCTATATATAATTCTCCTTCTAATTGCGCCGCTGCCTGTTTACTTTTTGGTAAAAAAGTAATGATGTGATAGGGGTTTTGCACGTTAGAAACCGTTTTGCTTAATTGAAATGTATATTCTTTAAGGCCTTTTTTTGAAAGTGGACTATAAAACCGCTTGTTTAAAATTTTATATTCTTTTTCATAAATGGAAGTTGTATGTAATGTTTTTCCAAAAAGAGGGTAGTATGGTTCTTCAAAACCGGGAAAATTTGACGCTAAAACGGTTTCTTGTGTTATCTTTTTCTGTTGGAATTGGTGCAAAGAAAAGTTCTCAAAAAGATAGTTGTTTTCAGAAGGTATAAGAGTTTTTGAAGCTTTGTCTTGCCATTGAATGACCCCTTTGGAATATTCTTTAAATTGAAAAGCCGGTAAAACTTTTTCAGAAGAATTTTTGGAAATGTTTTCAATTGCTTTTGCAATAATGCCTTCAGCAATTGTATACACTGTATTATCTGCCTGCTTGTTTTGACCGAAACCTAAAATTGAAATAAGGAGAATACAAAAAAGTGTTTTTATTTGCATAGTGGTCAAAACGATAGTTGAGTGGCAAAAGTAGAAAAAGAGCAACCTGTGTATTGCTCTTTTATTGAAAGTTTAACTAAACTGTCATGATTTCTTTTTCCTTAATTGCCAAAATCTCCTCAATTTTAAGGATGTATTTGTCGGTAAGTTTTTGGATATCAGTTTCTACAATTTTTAATAAATCTTCTGATATTTCAAGGTCTTTGGCTTCGCTATTGGCATTTTTTCGGTCGTTTCTAACGCCAATTTTAGCTTCTTCTGCTTCTGCTTTTGCCACTTTTGCAAGTTCTTTTCTTCGTTCTTCAGTTAGAGGTGGAATGCTAATGATAATATTTTCGCCGTTATTCATAGGGTTTAAGCCAAGATTGGCTTTTTGAATGCCTTTTTCAATTTCCTGAATCATTTTCTTTTCCCAAGGTTGTACTAAAAGCGTTCTCCCATCGGGTGTATTAATGTTTGCTACTTGCGTTAATGGCGTTTGTGCACCATAATAATCCACCATGACACTTCCCAACATTGCCGGGCTTGCTTTTCCGGCACGGATGTTTAAAAATTGCTTTTCCAAATGCTTTATGGATTTAAGCATGGCCTCATCGGTACTGTCTAACAAAAAATTTATTTCTTCGGTCATGATAGGTCTTTTTTAATATAAAAATAAAAAATTATAAATTTACTTTTGTTCCAATGTTTTCGCCGTTTACAATGCGTAACAAATTACCTTTAGTATTCATATCAAAAACAATGATGGGCAATTCATTTTCTTGGCTTAGGGTGAAAGCGGTGGTGTCCATAACTTTTAATCCTTTGCTTAGTACTTCCTCAAACGTAATAAAATCAAATTTAGTGGCTTTTGAATCTTTTTCAGGGTCAGAGGTATAGATGCCATCCACTCTAGTGCCTTTTAAAATAACATCGGCGTGTATTTCAATAGCTCGTAATACTGCGGCAGAATCTGTAGTAAAATAAGGGTTTCCAGTACCTCCTCCAAAAATGACTACGCGACCTTTTTCTAAATGACGAAGGGCTCTTCTTCTAATAAAAGGCTCAGCCACTTCATTAATTTGAATAGCAGATTGTAATCTTGTTTGTAAACCGACATCTTCACAAGCGCCTTGTAGAGCAAGACCATTAATTACGGTGGCTAGCATTCCCATGTGGTCTCCTTGTACACGATCCATACCTTTGCTGGCTCCGGCTACACCTCTAAAAATGTTTCCACCGCCAATGACTATGGCAACTTCTACGCCTCTATCCACAACTTGTTTTATTTCGTGTGCATATTCGGCAAGGCGTTCGGGGTCGATACCATATTGGCGATCACCCATAAGTGCTTCACCGGAAAGTTTTAATAAAATTCGTTTGTATTGCATAGTGGTAGATGAAGTTGTCAAAGTTAGTTACTGTTTATTTGGTGCAAAAATAGGAAAAAATATTTTTGGGATACGATATTCTTTAAAACAAAAGAAACCGCTTCAATATCTTGAAACGGTTTTAAAATAGAATTTATTTTTTCAGAAATTACCCTAAAGCAACTCTTTCAAAGGAAACAACTTCTGCACCGGATTCGGCTTTTGCATAAGCGGCAACACTTAATTTGTTGTCTTTAATAAAATCTTGGTTAACCAAAGTGTTGTCTTTAAAGAAACGAGCAAGTTTTCCTTTAGCGATATTGTCTAACATGGCTTCCGGTTTTCCTTCTTGACGTAAAATATCTTTTGCAATTTCAATTTCTTTATCGATGATTTCTTGATTTACTCCTGCTTCATTTAAAGCAACAGGATTCATTGCAGCAGCTTGCATAGAAACATTTTTTGCTACTTCAGCAGCATTAGCACCATCTTTAGAAAGACCTGCTAAAACAGCTATTTTATTTCCTGCGTGGATATAAAAACCAACAAATGGAGCTTCTAAGGTTCTATAGTCACCTATTTCGATTTTTTCACCGATAACTCCGGTTTGCTCGATAAGTTTTTCTGCTACAGAAATTCCTTTATAGTCTTTTGCAAGTAATTCTTCTTTAGTAGATGTGTTTAATGCAAGTTCTGCAAGGTCATTTGCTAAAGCTATAAAAGTGTCATTTTTAGCAACAAAATCGGTTTCACAATTTAAAGAAACAATAACCCCTCTAGTGTTGTTTCCATTTACTTTTGCTATAACAGCACCTTCACTTGAATCTCTATCGGCACGGTTTGCGGCCACTTTTTGTCCTTTTTTACGAAGGATTTCAATAGCTTTTTCAAAATCACCTTCTGCTTCTACAAGGGCTTTTTTACAATCCATCATTCCGGCACCGGTGGTTTGTCTTAGTTTGTTTACTTCTGCGGCTGTAATGTTTGCCATAGTTTTATGTTTTTAAACCTCGCTTCGATTTTTGTCGGGAGGAAATTTGTTATTCAATTTGTTATTCTTCTTCGCCGGTTGTATCTTTTGCTACAGGGGCTTTTGCTTCTTTTTCAACTGCAACATCCGCAGAAGGAGCTTCTACTTCTTCTTTAGTTGCTTTAGTTGCTTTAGTAGCTCTTTTTGTTCTTTTTGCAGGTTTTTCTTCGTTTCCTTCTCCTTTTTCTTGATCATCCTTCTCCGATTTTCTTTCTGATAAACCTTGAATAATTGCATCACTTATATAGGATAAAATTTTATCGATAGATTTTGAAGCATCATCATTAGATGGAATTACATAGTCAACATCTCTAGGATCAGAGTTTGTGTCAACCATTGCAAAAATAGGAATGTTTAATTTTTGTGCTTCTTTTACTGCGATGTGTTCGCAGGTAGTATCTACGATAAAAAGTGCTGCCGGTAGTCTACTCATTTCTGAAATAGAGCCTAAGTTTTTTTCTAATTTTTCACGAAGACGTGAAACTTGTAAACGTTCTTTTTTTGAAAGAGTTTCAAAAGTACCATCTTGTTTCATTTTGTCGATAGATGCCATTTTTTTAACGGCTTTTCTAATCGTTACAAAATTGGTTAGCATACCACCGGGCCATCTTTCTGTGATGTAGGGTTGGTTTGCATTTTTTGCTTTTTCAGCTACGATGTCTTTTGCTTGTTTTTTAGTGGCAACAAAAAGAATTTTTCTGCCACTTCCTGCAATTTTTTTGAGAGCTTCACTAGCTTCCTCTAATTTTGCAGCGGTTTTGTAAAGGTTGATGATATGAATACCATTACGTTCCATATAAATATATGGTGCCATATTTGGGTTCCATTTTCTGGTAAGGTGGCCAAAGTGCACACCTGCGTCTAATAAGTCTTTGACTTCAATTTTATTTGCCATTTTTTTGTAATAGTTTACGTTCTGTCGAGATAGCAATGTATAAAGTAGCCCTATTGAAGGTGGTCTTTATCATTTAGATGCTAAACTAGTTTCCGCCTGGGGCGGACAACAACAACTTTGTTAATTGGTATGAATTTCTTTCATACGATGTTAATGAACTTTTAATAAGAATATAAAAATATCCTTGATTCGTTTTCGAAACAAGTTCGAATTCGATATTAACGTTTTGAGAATTGGAATTTTTTACGCGCTTTTTTCTGTCCGAATTTTTTGCGTTCCACCATTCTTGGGTCTCTCGTTAGTAAGCCTTCCGGTTTAAGAGTTGCGCGGTTTTCAGCATCCACTTCGCACATTGCTCTGGAAAGTGCTAGGCGAATTGCTTCTGCTTGACCAGTAATACCACCGCCAAACACATTAACTTTTACATCATAATTTGCTTCATTATTTGTCAAAGCCAAAGGTTGCATTACTTTGTAGCGTAAAGTGTCTGTGGTAAAGTAATTACCAAGTTCCTTTTTGTTAACTGTAATTGCTCCAGTGCCTGTAGACAGATATACCCGAGCAACAGCAGTTTTTCTTCTGCCAATTTTGTGAATAACTTCCATTATTTACTTTCGTTAAAGTTAATAGTTCTAGGTTTTTGTGCTTCTTGATCGTGAGATGCTCCGGCATATACCTTTAAATTTCTAAAAAGTTCAGCCCCTAATTTATTTTTGGGAAGCATTCCTTTTACCGATTTTTCAATCAATCGCTCCGGGTTTTTCCCGAATAATTCTCTTGCGGTAAGACTTCTTTGTCCACCCGGATACCCTGTGTGACGAATATATTCTTTCGCCTCCCATTTTTTTCCTGTCAGGTTGATTTTTTCTGCGTTGGTAACAACTACGTTGTCACCACAGTCAACATGTGGGGTGAAGTTTGGCTTGTGTTTTCCTCTAAGAAGCTTTGCAACTTCTGAAGAAAGACGCCCTAAAGTCTGACCGTCAGCATCTACATGCAACCATTCTTTTGTAACGGTAGCCTTGTTTGCAGATACGGTTTTGTAACTTAATGTGTTCACACTAATTTGTTTTATCTATTAAACATTCCTCTATTTTTCCTCTATCTCTGCTGAGATTTGGGGTGCAAATGTACAATTATATATTTGATTTGCAAATGCTAATAATTGAAATATTTATAGAAAGTAAAACTTCTTATCCTGAAAAAGAAATGCACTCTAAATAAACGTTAAAAATATCTTAAAACAATTTATTATTGTCACAAAAGGCACTAAAAGTAGTCTATTAAGTACTAATCAATTTTTCATGAAACAATTTCTATTGCTTTTCTTTAGCATTATTTTTTCTCTACCACTGTTTTCACAAACAGAAAATAGCACTGTAAAAAGAA
>MNYN01000002.1 GCA_001873105.1 Flavobacteriaceae bacterium CG2_30_34_30
GGCTTCGGTGCCATTGCCCAGATATAGTATTGTGCTAACAATACTTACTTCACCTAAAACAATACTTGGTATGGATTGGGTAATCACACTAAGGGTTTCAGTGCCGGTGGCTTGGTCTATTTCAACTTCCATATAGCTATCGGTATAATTACTGCCATTGGTGATGGTTACGTTTGGAGCAATTTGGGTTGCTTGGTCACGTTCTATATAGTTTATATTTTCAAAACCTGCTATAACAGGAGTTTGTGCTACAGTACTTTTTGCTATGCAAAGTAGCAATACCGTAAGGCACCAAAAGACTGCGGTGCTTTTTTTATGTATCGAAGTGGGGTAGTAGTGTTTCATTTTTTTAATGAATTAGATTGAAATTCATAGCCCTATGGCGAAACTTCTTAGGTTCTACTTGTATTCCGTTATGCTGGTTTTGTTGTTGGAAATAGACCAGGTATCGGTGTATTTTTTAAATGCTAATACATACTTGCTGTTGTTGCAATCGCCGGAGCAATAGTACACAAATGTGGCATGTGCTTCCGTAGGGGAGTGGAAGGCAAAACTTTCAAATTTTAGGTAAGAAAGCTGCATAGCGTTAATTTCTTGTTCGGAAAGAAAAACGATAGGTGTTTCAAAATAAGAAACGGTTAAGGTGTTGGGTATGTTACCATTAGCAACTATAGGTACCACCGTAACTCCTTGTGCATTGGTATGGTGTGCTACCAGCATTTCGGTTTGGTTAAGACATAGAGACAGGATGGCTTCCATATCGGCTTTGGTTTGCGAAAAGGCTGTAGTAGCAGCAAAAATAAATAGGAAGTAGGGTAGTGTTCTTTTCATGGGTTGTATGTTTAGTAAACAGTGGGTAATGGGGGCAACTTATCCATTCCTTTCGGAAATCTGTCTGCTTTATAACCTATAAGGGAGAAATAAAAGAGGCTGGGTAAAAAGGGGTTCTAAGAAAAACGTTCACAGCGGGTCGCGTTTTCTATTCGGTTTGAGGTGGTTTCATAGTATCTTACGTTTTTCGGTTAAAGCTTTTAGAAGAGTTTGGGACTCTTGGTGTTACACAAAGTTGAAACAAATTATTTTAATTACCTAATAAAATGGTGATTATTTTGTGTTTTTATGTAAAAAAACACGATAAAGTGTAAAAAATAGAGTTTAAAAACACTTTTAAGAAGTATGTTTGTTAAAATTATTTCTGTTTTACTCATCCGGATTCCTCACCCGAAACTGCTGGAAAAGGCAGTTTCGACCTCTCTAGAAGAGAGGTAAGGGGGCATTTTAAATCCATTTGAGGCTTTTAGAACCATAGCCGCTAAAACTTCTGCGACAGCATGCGACGGAGCAACTGCGTGCTCCAAAGCTTTAGCGACGGAGCAGGAGAGGTAAAGGGGAAAATCAATACCATTTTGGGCTTTGGGTTGTTTAGTGGGAATGCTTTTTTTATACTAAAACACATAAAAAAATACTTTTGTCGCCTTTTAAAATGTGACTGTCTGGGCGAAGTCATGTTAAAGTGGAAAGGTTAAAAGTTAAAAAGTTCAAGTTCAATCAATTCCATCTCCTAAGTAAAAATTTTCTAATTTTTGCACAACAAAATCCCTTAATTTTGCACAATCATAGGCTTCGTTGGGAAAATAATAATGAATAGAACAAAGAATAAAGAACCTAGCGGGATTGCGCACGATTAAAATTTAAGGTAGGCAACCGAGCGGATCTGAAGTTAAAAGTTTATAAAATTTATTTTTAATAACCAGGAATTACAATCTTTACCCTAATGAAGTATAAGAGAGCAGCCAGTAAATTTAAGCCATTTACAAGGTATTTCAGCTTGATTTTTTTGTCTCTTTGATAAAAGAAAAAATGATGAACAGCCCTGAAATTAAAGAGTTTATCCATAAAAACAGCCATCTTTTTTGGTATATTCCAGAGCATAAAAAAGAAGATATCAGCCCGGAATTACTGGTTGAAACAATTTTAAACTATGGGGATATGAATGCAATATTGCAATTATTTCATTTATTAGGAATTAAAGAAGTTGCAAAAATATTTTTTGATTCCATAACCATCAGTGACCGAAGAAAGGGCAACTATCAAGAACTTACAATTCACTATTTTAAGCTGGTTTTTAGAAAATATGCACACGGAAATATTTAATGACAAGCAAGTTGAATTGTTACCATATATAAAAGGCTTTAAACAATCCTTTTATATGGTAAGAGGCACTGCAATAGCACTTCATATTGGGCATAGGCGTTCCATCGATTTTGATTTGTTTACCTATAAACCACTTAATAAAATTAGGATCAAAGGGAAATTAAGAGAAATTCCTTTTAATAAAATACCAATTTTTGAGGACGTTGACCAGCTTCATCTTTTAATCAATGAGGTGAAAATTACATTTTTTAGCTTTCCTTTTCCGATAAAACATCCCATAAAGGTTGGTGAAAATATGAATATGCCAACTTTGTTATCTTTGGCCGCAATGAAAGCTTTTGCATTAGGGCGAATGGCAAAATGGAAAGACTATGTAGATTTGTATTTTATCATCCGTAATTATCATAGTTTAAAAGAAATTTGTACAGAAGCTGAAGAAATTTTTGGTCAACAATTTTCTGAGAAATTATTTCGGCAACAGTTAGCATTTTATAAAGACATGGACTATTCCGAACCTGTGGAATTCCTTGTTCAACCTGTGCCAGATAAAGAAATTAAAGATTTTCTAACCAATATTGCCATCGATATTTTTTAAATGGATTGATCTACAAATTAATCCGAATTAATCCGAATGAAACGAATGGATGCCATAGATAAAATAGTTTATAAAGACGAAAGCTTTAAAATTAATGGTGCTTTAGAGCGGGGCAAAACAAAAAATCGAACTTGATTAATGTTCTTTAGGTCGGGAAGCCAGCTGTTTGTAAAATAATGTAAAAAAGTAAGGGGGTAAAGTCCCATAGAGCCAGTCCCGATAAAATCGGGAGACAACCTTTTTTTTTAACCCATTTTTCCATCTGATTTTCTAACTCGATTTTCACTTCATTCCTGAGGCTTCTGGAGCCAAAAACAGAAGTTTTTAGCCTTCTTAAAGTAGTGACAAAATGAAAAAAAATTTATCATTTAGATTTGATTTTCTCGTTTTTAATAATGATTAGAGAAAAAAAATAATAATAACGCTTACATCATCGATAAAAAGCATAAATATACGATGTACTACATAAATTTTAACAAAATAAATAAGAAAACTATTAAATATTGTTGAAAACTTTGTTAATAGCTAATTAATTATTCCTTGCAGAATATATTTTTTTATTCTCAAATTTACTATGCCTAAACAATAGTGTTTTGGCCACCTGAGAAAAAGGGTGTAATTAATACATTTTTGACTTATGGTCCATATCAAGACCATTGGGAGATTAAATCCACAGGATGTGGAGGCTCCCACCAAATTTTATGCCCAAGCGGTTTCCGCAGGGACGACTGACCTAGACAGGTTGGCATTTTTAATTTCTAACCAATCCACCGTTCGTGAGGCTGATTGTTTGGCTGTGCTTAGTGCATTGCAACACAACATGATGGACGAACTCATGCAGGGCAGGGTTGTACAACTGGGGGTACTCGGTAATTTTCAGATTGGTATTCGTTCCGAAGGGAAAGAATTGGCCAATGAGGTGAGTACCTCTGTTGTAAAAAGTGCGCACATTAATTTCCGTCCTGGAAAACGATTGCGCAACATGTTAAAAACATTAAATTACAAATTGGTACAAGGCTAGACACTTGCTATTTTTTTGAATTTAATTATTCATGTTTTGACCCGAGCCGCGAAAGCACTCGGGTTTTTTATTGCCTAAAAATGCCTCCTTTTAACCGCTTCTTTCTTTCAAAACAAGCGTTTCTTTCTCCAAAAACATGCGGTTCTTTTTTCTAAACATATAAGAGGTTTTGATTTGTCCAACGGACAAATTTTATTTCCGGTATATTTTACTAAAATGTGTCTATTTTTAATAAAAAAGGGGATTATAAAGGCGGTTTTCCGTAAATGAAAGTCCCATTTTAGGTTAAAACAAGGTGGTTTTTGTGCTAAAAAACATCAAAAAAACTATAAAACAACCGCTTGGTAGGTAGAAAATTATTGGAAAATGGCTATAAAAAAAGCATAAAAAAAGCTCAAAAAATAGGCGGCTAGACACTTGCTTTTTTTCTGAGCTGTAATTTTACATGTGAAGACCCTAACTATTTTTAAGACTTGCACGATGTAAATATAGTAATTGTTAATTATTTTGTTATATTTTTTTGCCAAATTATATACTACTTATTCACAATGGAAATGGTAATATTTAATTTTAAGTTATTAATATTTAGATAGTTATGTTTTTATTAACAATTTTTCAATGTTGTATTTTGAGAAATAGGTACTTGGTACTAGTTTTTCCTCACCCGAGGTCCTCACCCGGAACTGCCGGAAAAGGCAGTTCTGACCTCTCCAGAGGAGAGGTGAAGGGGAGAAATATCACAATTTTGCTGGGGTTTGTTTTGTGGGTATGCTTTTTAATAACACTTTCTTTCGCTAGGTTAAAAGCAGCTCTATAGGTGCTACCTGTTTGCAGAAAAAGATAAAAAAGAAGGGAGATAAGCCCCATCGGGGCGGCCTGTTTTGTTTTGCAACTACACCAAAGGATCTATCGCTTCGGGGATATTGCTGTTTTGTGAAGGATGAAAGATGCTTTTAAAAACTGGATAATAATGTAGCTCCTCCTCAGGATAGGGAGTTTCAAGTACCTCCAGGATTTCTTTTTCTTGCAACTGCCCTTGCAGCCATTCTTGCTCCATACTTTGATGTAACAATACCGGTTGGCGTTTTTTTATATTATGCACTTGGGCAAAAAAGGGGGATGCTTCTTTGGTGAGGATGCTACAGGTTATTAAGGAACCTACCTTACTATAAATGCCTGCCAGCGAAAATGCTTCTTTATCCTTGCGGGTGATGTAATAGGGTATTTTTTTGCCCGTAGCTTCGTGGGGCTCAAAAAAACCGGTTACAGGAATAAGGCATTTTTGTGTAAAAGCGGCTCGTTGGTATAAAAAGTGGGTAAACAATTTCTCTGCCTGCGCATTGAGCCCACCACCAAAAGCGGCTGCTTTTTTGTAATAGGCATGTAACGAAGAGGCATCTTCTCCCGAAGGCACTATACCCCATAAAGCGGTTGTCAACATCCTGGGTGCTTCTTGTGTAAGCAGCGTTAGTACCGGATGTGCAAAGCCATTGGCATGATAAAAAAAAGGCAATTCCTTTTCTTTACTTGGTAAAATGCTATGCGTTGCTTGGTACCGCGTTGCTAGTTCCTTGCTTGTTTTGGTTTGGCTGATATGAAAACACATAGGATTTTTCTTGAGATACAAAGCTACAAAAGGATTAACGATTAACGATTAACGATTAACGATTTAGGATTTAGGATTTGTCGATGTTTTTTTTCTAAAATCTAAAATCCAAAATTTAAAATTTAAAATATAATTTTTCAATAAACCCTAAAAAACACCCAAAGCCTTCGGTAGTACTGCTACTTTGTTTTACCTTTGCAGCAATTTATTTTTCCCCGATAGCCTCACACCGTTTGCAAGCACCTGGTATAAATGGTGCTTGGATGGAAGGATTGGGGATGTTTTTTTTTGATATGAGCCAACTTAAAAAAGGAGCAATACTTTCTTACATTACCATTTTCCTTACCAATAGTATTGGGCTGCTGTTAACACCTTTTATTATTCGTAGTTTGGGCGATGCCGAATATGGATTGTACACATTGATTGGTGCTTTTGTGGGGTATATGACCGTGTTGGATTTTGGTTTAAACAATACTATTGTGCGTTTTGTGGCTAAATACCGAGCAGAAGGCGATAAAAAAGGAGAAGAAAACTTTTTAGCTATCACAATGTACATTTATGGCATTATCTCTTTAGTGATAGGCATACTTGGAGTTATATTCTATTTTAATTTAGATAGCATTTTTGAAAACTCATTAACATTAGTCGAGCTGGATAAAGCAAAGGTGATGTTCATTATTTTAATATTTAATATGGTAATTACCCTTCCTGGGGGTTCATTTACAGCCATTTGCTCAGGTTATGAACATTTTGTTTTCCCAAGAACTATAAATATTGTAAGATATGTGGTGCGGTCTGCACTGGTAGTAGGTTTATTGCTTTTGGGTGGTGATGCTATTGGTTTGGTAGTTTTAGATACCATATTGAATTTAATAGTGATTGCCTTTAATGGGTATTATGTAATTAAAAAACTAAAAGTCAAGTTTAAACTCCACTTTTTTGAAATGCAATTGGTAAAAGAAATATTTTCATATTCGGTTTGGATTTTCGTATTTGCATTGGTTGGACAATTTCAATGGCAAGCAGGGCAGGTTATATTGGGAGTAATGACTAACACAACGTTGGTAGCTATTTATGCTGTTGGCATCCTATTAGGAACCTATTATGGAGCTTTTTCAACAGCTATCTCAGGGGTTTTTTTACCACGAGCAACAAAAATGACGGTAGCTAATGCCACGGGAGAACAATTAACTGAAATGATGGTGCGCATTGGCAGAATCACTTTCCTTATCTTGTTGCTCATTTTGGGTGGTTTTATTCTTTTTGGCAAACAATTTATATTGTTATGGGTAGGCAAAAATTACATAGATGCTTGGTTAGTAGCCCTAATTATAATGATAGCCTATACAACGCCTCTAGTGCAAGCTTTTGGTAATTTGATTTTAGAAGCCAAAAGTTTGTTTTCTTTTAAAGCCATTATTTACATTAGTTGCATTGGTATAGGTACTTTCTTTGGTGCTTATACGGTGGCAAGTTTTGGAATACTAGGCATGATTATAAGCACAAGTACGGGCTGGATAATAAGTATTGCAATTATGAACATTTATTATCACAAAGTCATTGGTTTAAATATCCCCATCTTTTTTAGGAACTTATTTTCGAAAATCTTACCTGTATTTTCATTAATTATGGTTTTTGGGTATTTTATAAACCAAATACAAGGTGATAACTGGTTTAATTTCGCAATAAAAGCAGTATTATATGTTACGGTATATAGTCTGCTTATGTATTTTTTAGGAATGCGGGATTCTGAAAAACAATTAATTAAAAATGTAATACCTTTTATTAAATGAGAAACAGTATAAAACTAACTAGTATAGAATATGGCGATGAAGGCCATAAAATTATATATCAATATACCTATGACAAAGCGATTGCTAAATATTTTAACCCAAAAGATCCATTTTTTGTTTCGTATGAGGAAGATGTTTCACAGATCCCTAAAAGTATTGCTGTGATTCCCTTATTAGCTAATTTAGCTCCGATAGCATGGTTTGCCGGCTTTGATATTGAGGTGGATGAATTGGACACAGATTTTTATAACTCCTTATTGGATATAAAAATAGAATTTATTAAAAATTTCACAGTACTTGAAAATATAAAAGCAGAAATTAAGGTAGATAAATTAATAAAAAATAAATTTCATGGAAATAAATCTGCAATGTTGTTTAGTGGCGGGGTGGATGCTTACGCAACATATTTCAGACATCAAACAGAAGAATTAGATTTAATTACAATTCATGGTGCAGATATAGAATTGCAGGATACAAATCAATGGGAAACACTGGTTAATTTAAATGAAACCGAGGCCATTTTAAGAATAAATAAAAAACATTATATAAAATCTAATTTAAAAACTTTTTATAGTTCAGAAGTTGATTTATTGTTAAAGGAACTTGGATGGTGGGGCAGTGTACAGCATGGGCTGGCATTGAATTGCCTGATTGCACCAATATCAATAAAAAATAAATATTCTAAAGCTTTTATCGCATCATCTTACACAAATAATATTAAAATTGCTTGGGGATCGACACCTGAAATTGATAATTTAATAAGATGGGCTGATGTTACGATTACTCACGATGGCTATGAACTCAAAAGACAGGAAAAAGTTAATTTAATAGTTAACTCAGTTATGAATTCAAGTGAGAATTTAAAACTTAGGGTTTGTTATTCTGAATTAAATAAGGAAATTAATTGCTCTAAATGTGAAAAGTGTTTTCGAACTATCTTTGGAATTATTTTATCAAATGACAATCCAAATAGTTACGGTTTTGCAGTTGATGAAAATGTTTACGATAAAGTAATGAAAGTGTTTATAAAAGGATTTAAAACTAGAGGGTCAGCTTATTTTTGGTGGGAAATCAGTGAAGCAATTTCAAAATCAAGACCTTTTTTTATTTTTTCAAACAAAGAGAAAGAGCTTGAAAAAATGAAGACACTCAATAATCTTTTGATATTAAAAATTCAAACTGGAGTCAAAGAGACTTCCAGTTTGAAACGATTAAAGCATAAAATAATAAATAGATTTCCAAAAACATTTAAAATATATTTAAAATTTAGACAAAGAGGATTATGAAATACGGTTTATTATCATACGAAGAAAACAAGCGATTTTTTAATGTGGGTGACAACATTCAAAGTCTGGCAGCTAAACAGTTTCTACCTCAGGTGGACACCTTTTTAAAGAGGGAAAAACTAGGGGAGTATCAAGAGGAGCCAATCAAACTCATTATGAACGGTTGGTTTACACACAACATCCATCACTGGGTGCCCAGTGAACACATCATACCCTTGTTTGTTTCTTTTCATATGAACAATACCGCGGCTCCTTTTATGCTTAGTGAGAAGGGAATAGCCTATTTAAAAAAACACCAACCAATAGGCTGCAGGGACATGTTTACCGTTGACACACTGAATGCAAAGGGAATTGAAGCTTATTTTACCGGGTGCTTGACTTTAACCTTAGATTCTTATAAAGTGGCTGATTCAGAAAGGGGAGGTGCTATTTACATTGTGGACCCACTATATGGATATAGTACTTATAAAAAAGTAACCTATGACTACAAACGGTTTTTAAGAAGTGTACAGAACGGTAAAATTTTTCAATTAGGCAAAAGAAAAAAACACCTCGATAAATTTTTAGATAAAGAGTTACAGGTAAAAGCAATTCACATTGAACAAGAACCACCTGCCGGTACCTACACCGAAGCTGAAAAATTTGCTATGGCAGAAGATTTATTGCATAAATATGCGCGCGCAAAATTGGTAATAACTTCTCGTATTCATTGTGCATTGCCTTGTTTGGCTTTGGGTACTCCTGTCATTTTTATAAACGGCTTTGATAGCTTTGTAGATTCCTGTCGTTTTGAGGGTGTTTTAGAACTGTTTAACCGTATTGATGTGGACAGTAAAACAGGAAACTATACTGCAAACTTTCCTTTAGAAGGTAAAATAAATGAAGACACAATTGTAAAAAACCTAGAAAAGCATCATGTGCTTGCTGAACCTTTAAAGAAAAAATGTAAATCCTTTATTTAAAAATACAAGTTTTAAATGGAAATAACCATCCCCCAATCTAAAATCGTGAAAACTATTGCCATATTAATGATGCTTTGTTTGCATTTGTTTAATCGGCCTTACGAAAGTCTTTTTCAACCATTGTTTTTTATGGGTAAACAACCGGTATCCTACTATATATCTTTATTCTCCGATGCTTGTGTGCCAATATTTTTATTTATAAGTGGGTATGGTTTGTATTTTAAATATAAAAAAAACAACAATACGTTTGCTAAAGAAAATTTAACAAGAATAGGAAAACTATATATCAATTATTGGATTGTCGTGGTATTATTTGCGGTTTTACTAGGCCTAATGCTAGATAAAGAAGGGTATCCCGGTAGTATGAGTAAGTTTTTAGTAAACTTCTTTGCTTTAGACAATTCCTATAACGGTGCTTGGTGGTTTTTATTTACCTACATCCTTTTAACCTTTACCTCGCCTATTCTTTTTAAGTTGATGCATGCTTGTAATAGTTGGTTGTTTATAGCATCAGTGTTAGGGTTTTATTTTTTTTCTTTTTATTTTAGGTTTTATAATAATGCACTATTTACAAATCCGTATTTGGGTTGGCTTTTTAAACAAGTATATTTATATGGCATCTCTTTATTTCCTTTTATAGCTGGTGCAATGGTTTTACAAAAAAAAGGACATAGCCAATTTAGCGAAAGGTTTAATAAACTTAGATTTAAAAGCCTGCTTGCCATTTTGGGTATTTTTGTGCTAGTTGCGATTCACGGTGTAATTCCAAATTTAGTAATCGCCCCATTTTTAGCAATTCCTTTTATTTTTTTATGGAATCAAATTGTTTTAAGTAAGTGGTTAGAACGATTTTTACTTTGGTTAAGCCCACATACTACCAATTTATGGCTTATTCATATGTTTTTTTATCTGACGTATTTTTCTGAAATAATATATGCTCCAAAAAACCCTATACTTATTTTTTCTTGGCTTTTATTATGGAGTGTACTTGCTTCATTTTTAGTAAATTTTATATATAAACCAATAGTAAAAAAAAATATTCTAATATGAAACTCTTCTATATCACATACAGAATCACCAACTCTGGCGGCTTAGAGAGGGTTTTGTTTATTAAAGCAAGTTGTTTTGTGCTTAATTGTACCTGTTTAATGATTTTTTAACACTAAAAAATATATTATTAAATCAGGCATTATTTAAAGTTCTAAAATAAAAGATTACGCTAAAAATGGGGCGATTACTAAATTTGGAATTACACCGTGAATCGCAACTAGCACAAAAATACCCAAAATGGCAAGCAGGCTTTTAAATCTAAGTTTATTAAACCTTTCGCTAAATTGGCTATGTCCTTTTTTTTGTAAAACCATTGCACCAGCTATAAAAGGAAATAAAG
>MNYN01000059.1 GCA_001873105.1 Flavobacteriaceae bacterium CG2_30_34_30
TTTTAGTAGTTTTTACCTGTTTAAAAATCACTTTTTCAAGCAAAATAAAAATACCAAGAAAATTAAAAATATATTGGTTCGTCCTTATTTAATTTTCAAGAAATTAATAGCTTGTCACTCTCCCGCAACAGCGATAGTAGCGGCATCCTTTTTTTGCTTTTCGCAAAAAAAGATATAGCGGATAGCGCGGTCTTTTAAAACCTTTTTCGGTTTTAAAAGAGTTGCCCATATGCTAAAATAAATGTTATAAAAAACAAAAAGGAAGCCTATAAAGACTTCCTTTTTGAAAATAAATACGATAAAGATCTATCCCTGAGGGGCTCCTGCTAAAATTTCGGCATTTGCAAATTCTTCAAATTTTGAGAAATTGTTTCTAAACGATGCGGCTAATTCTTTTGCTTGAATGTCATACGCTTTTTCGTTTTTCCATGTTCCTTTTGGATTTAACACTTCACTAGGCACATCAGGACAAGTGGTGGGCATTGCTAGACCAAAAATAGGGTGTTGCACATAGGTTACGTCTTTAAGTTTCCCATGCAATGCTGCTGTTATCATGGCTCTGGTTAGTTTTAATTTCATTCGGCTACCGGTGCCATAAGGACCTCCTGTCCATCCGGTGTTGATTAACCATACGTTAACGCCTGAATCTTTCATTTTTTTGCTTAACATCTCGGCATATTTTGTAGGGTGTAACGGCATAAATGGCGCTCCAAAACAAGCGGAAAAATTTGGTAAAGGTTCTACGATTCCTTCTTCAGTACCTGCCACCTTAGCGGTATATCCACTTATAAAATGGTAGGCTGCTTGTCCCGGGGTAAGCTTTGAAATGGGAGGCAATACGCCAAAAGCATCGGCGGTTAAGAAGAATATATTTTTAGGATTTTCGCCTATAGAAGGCACTTGAATGTTATCTATATGAAAAATAGGGTAGCTTACCCTAGTATTTGGTGTAATGGTGTCGTCTTCAAAATCTACTTCGCCATTGGTGTCTAAAATTACATTTTCAAGGAGTGCTCCTTTTTTAATGGCTCTAAAAATATCGGGCTCGTGTTCTTCGGAAAGATTAATTACTTTTGCGTAACAACCGCCTTCAAAATTGAATATTTTATTATCAACCGTCCAACCATGTTCATCGTCGCCTATTAATTTTCTGTTTGGATCAGCAGATAAAGTCGTTTTACCGGTTCCGGAAAGACCAAAGAATATTGCTGTTTCGCCATTATTCCCCACATTAGCGGAACAATGCATAGGTAACGTGTTTTTGTTTACTGGAAGGATAAAATTTAATATAGAAAAAATGGCTTTTTTTATTTCCCCGGTATATCCGGTGCCACCAATTAGTATTATTTTTTTGGTAAAGTTTAAAACCACAAAATTATGCTGACGAGTACCATCCACTTCGGGAATGGACATGAAATCGGGAACATTAACTAACAGCCATTCAGGCTTGAAATTTTCTAATTCTTGTGCTTCGGGTCGTAAAAACATGTTGTATGCAAACAAGTTTGTCCAAGGATGTTCATTAATAACGCGAACGTTTAATCTTAATTCCTGTTCTGCACATACATAACTGTCTCTAACATATACTTCTTTTTCTGCCAGATAGTTAATTACTTTATTGTACAAGGCATCAAACCTGTCTGCAGGAAAGGGAATGTTTACGTTTCCCCACCAAACTTTATCTCTGGTAATGTCATCTTTTACAATAAATCGATCCTTGGGCGATCGACCTGTAAACTCACCGGTATTAACCGATAAAGCACCAGATTTTGCTTCAACTCCTTGTCCTTTTTCGAGGGTAAGTTTGTGTAATGTGTCAGGAGAGAGTTGGTAGTTAACATTTGCGTTTTTAATTCCGTATTGTTCTAGCGAAATCGTTTTAGTTGCTTGGTTACTGTTGACCATAACTTTTAATTAAATGTTTTTGTAGGCTGCAAAAGTAAAAATATTTATAGAGAAAGTGCCTAAAAAAATTTAATTTATCTCTATTTTAACTTCCATACTCGTAGCACAAGAAGTATCCACCCAACGATGAAAAACAATCCTCCAATGGGTGTTAAAAAAGCAATTTTTGAAACGGCAAAAGGCATAATTTCTTTTAGAGAAAGCAAATAGATAGACCCTGAAAAGAGAAAAACTCCAAATACAAAACAAAAAGTAACATGTTTTTTAGTTTTTGTGGGAATCGCCGTGCTTAATCCTATAAAAAGTAAGGCTAATGCATGGTACATTTGGTAACGAACGCCCACTTCAAAAGTAGCAAGTGCTTCTTGGTTAATAAGTTCTTTAAGGGCGTGCGCACCAAAAGCACCAAAAACTACTGCCAGACAGGCAATTATGGCTGCTGTAATTACTATTTTTTTATCCATACTTCTTTTTTTGAAACGTTAACTATTTAGTACCTTCGTACCTTAAATTTTTTGCATCAAAATTACACATTTATAATGAGGAATATCTTAATAATCGGCGCTGGAAAATCGGCTAGTAGTTTAATAAAATATCTTTTAGACAAATCGGAAAAAGAAAAATTATGTATAACTATTGGTGATATCTCTATTGAAGCTGCAAAAAAAATCACAACCAACCACCCCAAAGCAAAGGCGATTCAATTAGATGTATTTGAAGTAAATCAACGTAAAAAAGCGGTTCAAAAGGCAGATATAGTAATTTCTATGCTTCCCGCACGTTTTCATATTGAAGTGGCGAAAGATTGCATCGAGTTTGGAAAACATTTAGTTACTGCATCCTATATAAGTCCCGAAATGAAAGCTTTAGATGCCGATGCAAAATCTAATGGCTTGATTTTTATGAATGAAATTGGTCTTGATCCCGGAATTGACCACATGAGTGCCATGCAAGTAATTGATAGAATTCACAAATTAGGTGGAAAAATGCTGCTCTTTGAATCCTTTACCGGTGGTTTAGTCGCACCTGAAAGTGACACCAATCTATGGAATTATAAGTTTACTTGGAATCCAAGAAACGTAGTTTTAGCCGGTCAGGGTGGTGCCGCAGAATTTATTCAGGAAGGTAAATTTAAATACATACCCTACCACCGTTTGTTTCGACGTACTGAATTTTTAGACGTAGAAGGACACGGAAGGTTTGAAGCTTACGCAAATAGAAACTCCCTAATGTATCGTGAAATATATGGACTAAAAGATATTCTAACCTTATATAGAGGCACCATAAGACGAGTAGGATTTAGTAGGGCTTGGAATATGTTTGTACAACTTGGAATGACCGATGATTCCTATAAACTGCAAGATTCTGAAACCATGAGCTATCGCGATTTTGTCAATTTATTTTTACCTTATTCCCCCACCGATAGTGTGGAATTGAAACTAAGACTCAGTTTAAAAATTGAACAAGACGATTTGATGTGGGACAAATTGGTGGAGCTTGATATTTTTAATCCAATTAAAAAAATAGGTATAAAAAATGCAACACCCGCCGAAGCATTACAAAAAATATTGACCGATAAATGGACCTTAGAGCCTATGGATAAAGATATGATTGTTATGTACCATAAATTCGGCTACGAACTCAACGGAGTAAGAAAACAAATTGACTCCAATATGGTTATAAAGGGTGACGACCAAACCTTTACTTCCATGGCAAAAACAGTAGGTCTTCCGGTTGCTATTGCAACATTAAAAATTTTAAACGGCGAGATTAACACTCCAGGGGTGCAACTTCCCATTAAAAAAGAAGTGTATGAACCAATTTTAAAAGAACTGAAAGATTATGGAATAATTTTTAAAGAACATGAATTGCCTTATATCGGTTATAACCCAAATAATGTAATTAGTTAAAAAAAGCGCCAATTTCTAGGCAAAAAAAACCAAACTCCTAAAATGTATTTTGGAATTTGGTTTTTTTTGTTTTAGGGATTAATCTCTTCCTAAATAAATCATTATAAAATAAAGTAAAGTGGCTAAGGAACCTACCGCAGCAACCACATAGGTTCTTGCCGCCCATTTTAAAGAATCTTTAGCCCCTGCATGTTCTTGTGGTGTCAACATATTTTTGTTGGTCATCCAAGCTAATGCGCGGTTGCTGGCATCATATTCTACCGGAAGTGTAATAAAACTAAATAAGGTTCCTAATCCGTACATTAGGATACCAACCAAAAGCAAGGTGGATCCAAATGCAGTACTAGCCGCTAATACCAAGCCTCCAAGAATAACCCATTGCGAATACTTAGATGCTACACTAACCACAGGAACCAGCTTTGAACGCATCCCTAACCAAGCATACGCCTTAGCATGTTGCACCGCATGACCCACTTCGTGAGCAGCAACGGCGGCGGCGGCGGCATTGCGTTGCATATACACACCTTCACTTAAATTTACAGTTTTGTTAACAGGATTATAATGATCAGTCAACATTCCCGGTGTGGAAATTACCTGTACACCACGAATACCGTGATCTAAAAGCATTTTTTCTGCTATTTCTTTTCCGCTCATACCATTTTGAAGTTGTACTTTGGAATATTTCTTAAACTTACTCTTTAAGCGATTACTAACATAAATACTCACTAAAAAAATGAGTCCGGCAATAATATAATATCCTAACATAGTTTTATTTTTTTTAAATTAACTTCCTCTAAACAACCAAAAATCTTGCCGATTTTTGTTTCCTGTCAATTCGTCGGAGGTTTTCTAAATATTATTTGTATACAAAATTGCGGCCGTTTTGTAAAATTTATCACCCCACAATATTCACAATCTTTCCGGGAACAACAATTATTTTTTTAGGTGTTCTTCCTTCTAAATAATGTATTGTTTTTTCGTTAGCCATCACTTCTTTTTCAATGGCTTCTTTGCTTAAATCCATAGGCAATTCTAGGGTAAAACGCATTTTTCCATTAAAAGAAATGGGATATGCCTTGGTACTTTCCACTAAAAAAGTTGGATCAAAACTTGGAAAAGCTGCAGTAGCTATACTCTCCTTGTGGCCAAGTTTTTTCCACAATTCCTCTGCTATATGCGGAGCATAGGGTGAAATTAAAATTACTAGCGGTTCCAAAACCTCTCGAGCATTACATTTTTGCGCCGTTAATTCATTTACCGCAATCATAAAAGTAGAAACTGATGTATTGAAACTAAAATTCTCAATGTCTTCTTCCACTTTTTTGATGGTTTTATGTAAAGTTTTTAAGCTGTCTTTGGAAGCGGGGTTGTCGCTTACGTAAAAGTCCTCCCCCTGGCCCCCTCCTAATGAGGGGGAATTGTGGTAGAGTTTCCAGAATTTCTTCAAAAAGCTATGCACCCCGGTGATGCCTGCCATATTCCAGGGCTTGGCCTGCTCCAGCGGACCGAGGAACATTTCATACATCCTCAACGTGTCTGCGCCATACTGCTCACAAATATCATCGGGGTTGACGACGTTGTATTTTGACTTAGACATTTTTTCGACTTCGCGGGAGACTGTGAAAGTCCTCCCCCCGGCCCCCTCCAAAAGAGGGGGAGTTGTTGGGTTGTATATTTCACCATTGTCTAAAATGAAAATAGCGTTTTTGAATTCTTCTCGCCAGTTTTTAAAACCTTTAATATCTAATTTGTTTGAAGTGTCAACAAAGTAAACATCAACAATTTGAGACTGCAATACATCTACAAAAATACTTCCTGATTCTTCAGGTAAAATATATTTTTTTGAAACTAAATAATCTCTTATTTTTTTTGTGAAAT
>MNYN01000044.1 GCA_001873105.1 Flavobacteriaceae bacterium CG2_30_34_30
CCTTGTGTTAATGGGTTTGCCGGAAGTTTTCCTTGTAATGGTTATGATTTACAAGCCCATTTTACCTTAAATTTTCTTAATGCAGGTGAAGGTAATGATTCCTGGGGCTGGACTGACCCCGATGATGGTACAGAATACGCACTTATAGGATTAAATAACGGCACTGCATTTATTGATATTTCAGACCCGATTAACCCTATTTACTTAGGAAAACTGCCAACACAAACCTCTAATAGTTCTTGGAGAGATATTAAAGTGTATAATAATTACGCCTTTATTGTAAGTGAAGCAGGAGGTCATGGTATGCAAGTATTTGACTTAACAAGATTGCGAAACGTAACAAATCCTCCCGAAACATTCACTACAGATGCCCATTATAATGGGTTTGGCAATGCACATAATATCGTTATTAATGAATTAAGTGGGTATGCCTATGCTGTTGGAACTAATACTTTTAGTGGTGGTCCACATATTGTGGATATTCAAAACCCTTTAAATCCTGTTTTTGTTTCCGGCTATTCCGCCGATAATTATTCACACGATGCACAAGTAGTAACCTATACTGGACCGGATGCTGACCATGTTGGACAAGAAATATACATTGGGAGTAATGAAAACCAGGTGGTTATATTAAATGTTACCGATCGTGCTAATCCAATATTTATTAGTAGTCTAGGATATGCTAATATAGGATACACACACCAAGGTTGGTTTACTGAAGACCAACGTTATTTTTTATTAGGCGATGAATTGGATGAAACTTCCTTTGGATTTAATACTAGAACCATTATCTTTAATTTTGAAGACCTTGACAATCCTTTCCATCATGTAGATTACACAGGTGTAACTCCCGCTATTGACCATAATGGCTATGTAAAAGGCGATAAATACTACCAAGCCAATTATAGAGGCGGACTTCGTGTGATGGATATTTCAGATATAGATAACGGGAATATAACACAAGAAGGATTTTTTGATACGTATCCCGCAAACAATAGTGCCAATTTTAATGGTGCCTGGAATGTATATCCTTATTTTGCCAGTGGAAACATTGTAATTAGTGATATTGACAGAGGATTTTTCCTTGTAAAAGATCCAAACTTTTTGGCAACACCCGAGTTTCAAGAAAACAACTTTACTTTTTTCCCAAACCCTGTTGAAGACTTTCTAACTATTACGTCCAAAAACAAAACCATTTTTTCCATTGTTGTGTATAACACTTTAGGGCAAGAAGTAATAGCAATCCATAACCCTAACACACTTTCAAGAACGATAAATGTATCAACCCTTTCTAAAGGAATGTACTATGTTAATATCAATGGAAACACCTCTAAAAAACTTATAAAAAGATAGTAATGTACTTTAAAATGCCCCGCTTAAACGATTTTTTTGTAATAACTTTAATTATTTTACTTTTTTCTTGTAATAAAAATGAGAACGAAATACCCATTGATGACACTCCTGATGTACCATTTACAGGTGAACTAGATTGGGCAAAAAATTTTGGTGGCAGCAATGAAGATGATGCCGTTTCCATGGTAGTAACTCCAGATGGAGGATATGCCTTTGCAGGTTTTACTCTCAGTACGGATGGCGATATCATCGATAAAACCACAACAGATGCCGATTTTTGGGTAGTAAAACTCAATGCCGATGGCACCAAACTTTGGAGCAAAACCTATGGAGGTTCCAATGATGATAGAGCCACCAGAATTATTAATACCAATGACGGAGGCTTTGCCGTAACAGGATTTACCCGAAGTACCGATGGTGATGTTTCTGTAAATAATGGGTTTTATGACTATTGGTTACTAAAATTAGATGCATCCGGTGCATTGCAATGGGAAAAAACCTATGGTTTTGAAGGAAATGATCAGGCACAATCGGTAATACAAACATCAGATGGCGGCTTTTTTATCACAGGATTTTTAGACGTTAGTGCCAGCGGTGGCCAAGGAAATGATTTTACAAGAGAAACCCTTCACGGGGTGGGAGAATTTTGGGGAGTAAAAACCAATGCTCTTGGTGAAATAGAGTGGCGTAGATTTTTTGGCGGAACAAACAATGACAGAAGTTATGAAGTGGTAGAAGCAAATGATGGCGGATTTTTAATGATTGGCAATTCAGAAAGCAATGATTTTGACATAACAGATCCCAAAGGCAGTTATGATTTTTGGGCTGTTAAAATAAGTGCCACCGGAGATTTGCTTTGGGCTAAAAACTATGGAGGCTCTGAAATTGAAATCGCTTATGCAATGACTAAAACATCTGACGGCAATTACCTTATTGTAGGAGATACTAGAAGTAGCGATAAAGACGTTACAAATCCCAAAGGAAATGCAGACGTTTGGACAATAAAAATTAATGATTCAGGAACACTTATCTGGCAAAAAACCTTTGGTGGCTCCCAGTTTGATACAGCAAGATCGGTTAGTGAATTTACTGATGGAAACCTACTCATCACAGGAAGCTCAAGAAGTGAGGATCAAGATGTAAGCGCTAATTATGGCATGAGCGATTTTTGGACTATAATTACAGATTCTAACGGCAATAAAATTTTTGAAAAAAACTATGGTGGAAGTAATTTAGAGTTTGGTAACGCAAGTGTTATTACTACAAATGGAAAAATTGTGATAGCAGGAAGCGCGATAAGCAATGATTTTGACGTTCCCGAAAATAAAGGAGCAAAAGATGCTCTACTTATAAAACTTAAATAACCTGAAATGAAAACACTATTTTTCTT
The DNA here is from genome assembly GCA_001873105.1 of Flavobacteriaceae bacterium CG2_30_34_30. Classification (GTDB taxonomy): domain Bacteria; phylum Bacteroidota; class Bacteroidia; order Flavobacteriales; family Flavobacteriaceae; genus Planktosalinus. The sequence goes on from MNYN01000044.1 coordinate 2,744, forward strand.
GCTTTTAGCAACGCCACTATTTATATCTTGCAATAATGACAACAGCGATACCCTTAATTCAGTAAACATAAATTTTAAATTTTCTCAAAATTGGGATGGTGTCCAAGTTACAAATGCCGATTTCAATAATACTATTTATGTAAATGAAATGGGTAGAGAACTCAACATTTCTAGAATGCGTTATTTGCTTTCTCGTTTTACACTAACCAACCAAAATGGAGACGTTTTTAGCACAAATCAATTTAACTTAGTAGATATGGCAAATAACGCCACTTTAACTTTTAATTCTGATTTAATAGTACCGGAAGGCACCTACACCTTATCTTTTATTTATGGTTTTAATCAAGAGGACAATATAGATGGAGCCTATCCTATTTTGAATTCAGCTTCTTGGAACTGGCCGGAATCGCTTGGAGGAGGATACCATTTTATGCAATATGAAGGAAGTTATGATGTTAATACAGAACCAAAACCATATAATTTGCACAACGGAACTGCAAGAGTAAGCGAAGGGGTTTTTGAACAAAATTTTGTGACTATTACTTTAACAAACCCTCTTGTTATAACAACTGGAAATGAAATAGAAATTAAAATGGATATTGCAGAGTGGTTTAAAAACCCAGATTTATGGGACTTAGACCTCTATAACGTTACCTTAATGCCTAATTATGCAGCACAAAAATTAATGCAAAGAAACACTAGTGGTGTTTTTAGCGCAACTATCAATTAATTATGAATACCCGGTTTTCTTTATATGGTTTTCTACTACTTCTATCAATTTCTTCTTGTTCAACTTCAGAAAACACAGACGAAATTTTTGCTGCAACACCACTAGACTTAGAAATACCGCAGTTGTTTCAGGATAGAATATTACCACCTATAACATCTCCCACAAATCCACAATCTGTGGAAGGGGTTGCTTTAGGAAGAAAACTTTTTTTTGATCCCATCCTTTCCGGAAATGGCACCCAGGCTTGTGCAAGTTGCCACAATCCTCAAAATGCATTTTCAGATGAACAGAGATTTAGTGTTGGGATAGACGGCTCTATAGGCACAAGAAACTCCATGCCGCTTCATAATCTTGCGTGGAATTATAACCAAAAATTCTTTTGGGACGGAAGAGCCGTAACCCTAGAGGAGCAAATATTTGCGCCTGTTACAAATCCTATCGAAATGAACAATACTTGGCCTAATGCAGTTGCAAGTTTGCAAAGCCAAAGCACATATCCAGAATTATTCCGAGATGCTTTTGGTACAACAACAATAGATTCCGTTTTAGTTAGCAAGGCAATTGCCCAATTTTTAAGAACACTTATTTCAGCAAATTCCAGGTTTGACAGGCATTTAATGGGAGAAAACATACTTACACCGCAAGAACTTAATGGGATTGAGGTTTTTATGAATGAAAGCAAAGGCGATTGCTTTCACTGCCACGGAAATCCCTTTAATCCACTTTGGACTGACAATACATTTCACAACAACGGTTTAGACGAAACATTTGCTGATTTAGGACTTGGAAATGTAACCGGAGACCCCAGAGATAACGGAAGATTTAAAGCTCCTTCCCTTCGAAATTTAGCCTACACCGCACCATATATGCACGATGGAAGATTTGCAACCCTTGATGAAGTTATCAATCATTACAGTGAAGGGCTTGTTTTTTCCGAAACAATAGATCCATTAATGAAAACAGTAGCTCAAGGCGGTGTTCATATAAGCGAATCTGACAAAGCAGATTTAAAAGCGTTTCTTCTATCTCTTTCCGATGAAAGCTTCATAAACAATTCAAACTTTCAAGACCCAAATTAACCTTATTAATTGGAACATCTAGCCTTCTTTTTTCATCTTAATAAATAATTCGTAACACTATCATAAAAAGCAATTGTATAATGCAATTTTATAATGTTTCAGGAATGTAAAAACATTATAAATATTGTATATTTGCAGCACTATTTAGAACAAATCTACTTAAGATGATTAAAGTAAGTGATACTGCTAAAGTAAAAATAGCCCAACTAATGGCCGAGGAAGGCTTCAGTCAAGAGCAAGACTTTGTGCGTGTTGGCGTAAAAAGTGGCGGTTGCTCCGGTTTGTCTTATGAATTAAAATTTGACAAGATTTCAAAAGAAGAAGATAAAGTTTTTGTGGACAATGCCGTAAAAATAATTATTGATAAAAAAAGCTTCCTTTATCTTATAGGCACGGTATTAGAATACAGCGGTGGCTTAAATGGAAAAGGTTTTGTCTTTAACAACCCCAATGCAAGTAGAACTTGTGGTTGCGGAGAGAGCTTTTCTCTATAAAAGAAAATATAAAAAATAGAAAAATCAAAAAAGCTAATCATTAAAGTAGAAAATTACAACTTAAACATTTAATTAAATGTTTTTTTAGATTTTTTAGATTAATTATTTTTTAGATCATTTAGATTAAAAATTATGTCAAAATTTACCGAAGACGATTTACAAAAAGAACTCGAAACCAAGGAATACAAATATGGGTTTTACACCGATATTGAATCAGATACTTTCCCCATTGGTTTAAGCGAGGAAGTTGTAATAGCAATATCTAAAAAGAAAGAAGAACCACAATGGATGACCGACTGGCGTTTAGAAGCCTTTCGCTATTGGAAAGAAATGACGGAACCCCAATGGGCAAATGTGCATTATACAAAACCCGATTTTCAAGCCATTTCCTATTTTTCTGCACCTTCCAAAAAACCTAAATACGAGAGTCTCGATCAGGTAGATCCTGAATTATTAGACACTTTTAAAAGGTTGGGAATTTCTCTTGATGAACAAAAAGTACTTGCCGGTGTTGCGGTAGATATTGTTATGGATTCGGTTTCTGTAGCTACTACTTTCAAAAAAACATTAGGTGAAAAAGGCATTATTTTCTGTCCCATTTCGGAAGCCATTAAAGAACATCCTGAATTAGTTAAAAAATATTTAGGAACCGTAGTGCCCCAACGCGATAACTTTTATGCCGCCCTAAACTCTGCCGTATTTAGTGATGGATCGTTTTGTTACATCCCAAAGGGAGTAAAATGCCCGATGGAACTTTCTACATATTTTAGAATTAATCAAGCAGGAACAGGACAATTTGAAAGAACACTAGTAATAGCCGATGCAGGCAGTTATGTAAGTTATTTAGAAGGCTGTACCGCTCCTACTAGAGATGAAAATCAATTACACGCCGCTGTCGTTGAATTAATTGCTTTAGAGGATGCCGAAATAAAATATTCTACCGTTCAAAATTGGTATCCTGGAAATAAAGAAGGAAAAGGCGGTGTATATAACTTTGTAACCAAAAGAGGACTTTGCGAAAAAAATGCAAAAATATCTTGGACACAAGTAGAAACTGGGAGCGCAGTAACCTGGAAATATCCAAGTTGTGTGCTAAAAGGCGATAATTCTATAGGCGAATTTTATTCCATAGCAGTCACCAATAATTTCCAACAAGCCGATACTGGCACTAAAATGATTCACCTCGGGAAAAACACAAGAAGCACTATTATTTCCAAAGGTATTTCTGCCGGAAACTCCCAAAACTCGTATCGAGGGCTTGTAAAAATAAGCCCTAGAGCTGAAAATGCAAGAAACTTTTCACAATGTGATTCTTTATTAATGGGAAATAAATGCGGCGCCCACACCTTTCCATATATTGAAGTTAACAATAAAACGGCAAAAGTAGAACATGAAGCAACTACTTCGAAAATTGGGGAAGACCAACTTTTTTACTGCAATCAAAGAGGAATTCCAACTGAAAAAGCCATTGCACTTATAGTAAATGGTTTTAGCAAAGAAGTGCTTAATAAACTTCCTATGGAATTTGCCGTGGAAGCTCAAAAATTATTAGAAATAAGCCTGGAAGGTTCAGTAGGATAAGTGTATAATTTAATCAACCAAACAAAAATGAACAAATTTCTTATTTTAATGTTAAGTGTTGTTGTTTTAACTGCTTGTAAAAACAACAAACAAGAGTCAACAGAAGTCGTTGAAATTCAAGCAGATTTCATCTATTTTGATGATGCAGCAGTACTGAAAGGAAACGACTTTATTTACGGAGTTAAACTGGACGACAAAGCAAAAGAGCTTGCCGAAAAAGTAAAGCCCGTAAAAAAAGATGAGTTTGACATGGTAGCAGTTACCATAAAAGGAACCATCAACCCAAAACAAGGAGATCAAGAAGGCTGGGAAGAAATTGTTACAATTCAAGAAATTATTTCTGTTAGTGATAAACCTTCAGAAGCCGATGTAAAAATTCAATAAAAACATGTTACAAATAAAAAATTTACACGCAGGAGTTGATAATGAAGAAATTCTTAAAGGAATTAATTTGGAAATAAATGCTGGAGAAATTCACGCTATAATGGGACCAAATGGTTCCGGGAAAAGCACATTAGCATCTGTTATTGCAGGAAAAGAAGAGTTTGAAGTTACACAGGGGAGTATTTCTTTTGAACATGAAGACATTGCAAGCCTTGCTCCGGAAGAACGTGCACATAAAGGTATTTTTCTTTCTTTTCAATATCCGATTGAAATTCCGGGAGTTTCGGTTACTAATTTCATAAAAACCGCTATAAACGAAGGCAGAAAGGCAAAAGGGCTAGACGATATGCCGGCGGGTGAAATGCTTAAAATGATTCGCGAAAAAGCCGAACTTTTAGAAATGGACAGAAAATTTCTTTCCCGTTCTTTAAATGAAGGATTTTCAGGTGGAGAGAAAAAACGAAATGAAATTTTTCAATTAGCCATGTTAGAACCAAAGCTAGCCATCCTTGATGAAACCGATTCCGGTCTGGATATCGATGCGTTACGCATTGTTGCTAATGGCGTAAACAAGATAAGAAACGAGAAAAATGCAATTCTTGTTATCACCCATTACCAACGCCTTTTAGATTATATAGTTCCCGATTTTGTTCACGTTCTTTTGGATGGTAAAATAGTTAAATCAGGCACCAAAGAGCTAGCCTATGAACTAGAAGAAAAAGGTTACGACTGGATTAAAGAAGAAGTAAAAACAGTTTAAATGTTTTTAGTTTCTGGTTAATTTAAAAAAATCACGTTTAAAAAATTAATTTATGGCTACCATAAAAAAAAATTGAGGATTTGAAGATTTAGCAAGAAGCAAGAAGATTGTATAATGAAATTTTAATTATTTCCGAATCAACTGGCCTTAAAAGTGATTTTAAATTAAAAGATCAGATAAAAGATTCCTCAGGTTCGGTAATAGATAATATTGCAGAGGGATTTGAAAGAGATGGGAACCTAGAGTTTAGGCAATTTCTTTCAGTAGCAAAGGGTTCAGCAGGAGAAACACGATCACAATTATACAGAGTTTTTGACAATGGATTCATCAATGAATTACTTTTAACTAAAATGATCAATGATTATGACCTGTTAAGCAAGAAAATTGCTTCATTTATGAATTATTTAAATAAAAAAGATTTTAAAGGATTAAAGTTTAAGTAACTTAAAAAATTTGAAACCAGAAACCAGAAACATCAATCAAAGATGAGTTTAAAAGATAAATTAATTACCTCCTTTTTTGCCTTCGAAGATTATATCGATGCAGATTCGCACATTCACGAGTTGCGAAATATTGCCATAAAATCATTTGAAGAAAAAGGATTCCCTACTAAAAAAGAAGAAGCCTGGAAATACACCTCATTAAATGTACTTTTAAAAGAAGACTATTGTGTTTTTCCCAAAAACGAAAATACCATAGAATTTAAAGACGTAAAAAAATACTTTTTACACGAAATAGATACCTATAAAATTGTGTTTATCGATGGCATTTACAGTTCTTTTCTTTCAGAAACCACCCATGATAAAGTGGATGTCTGCCTTTTGTCTGCAGCCCTTAGCAAACCAAAATACAAGGCTGTAATTGAAAATTACTTCAATAAAGTTGCAAAAAGTGACAGTTTAACCTCTTTAAATACCGCTTTTGCAAAAGAGGGTGCATACATCGTCATTCCAAAACATCGCGAGGTGGAAAAACCTATTGAAATTATTAATTTTGCAACAGGTAATGAAGCAGCACTTTTTTTACAACCTAGAAACCTTATTGTGGTGGAAGAAAATGCTCAAGTACAAATCATAGAAAGACATCAAAGTTTAACTTCTAATCCTGTTTTTACAAACGTAGTTACGGAAATATTTGCAGAAAAAAACGCTTCGGTTGACTATTATAAAATTCAAAATGACAACCATTCTGCTTCCTTAATTGACAACACCTTTATTTTACAAGGACAAGGAAGCAATGCCAGCGTGCATACCTTTTCCTTCGGAGGAAAATTAACTCGAAACAATTTAAATTTTTATCAAAAAGGGGAACGTATAAACTCTACTTTAAAAGGAGTTACCATAATTGAAGAAAATCAATTGGTGGATCACCATACCTTAGTAAACCATATAGCACCTAACTGTGAAAGTCATCAAGACTATAAAGGCATTTTTGCAGGAAAATCAACCGGTGTTTTCAATGGAAAAATTATTGTGGAAAAAGAAGCACAGAAAACCGATGCTTTTCAACAAAACAACAATATTTTAATAACAGATAATGCCAGTATCAATTCTAAACCGCAACTAGAAATTTTTGCTGACGATGTAAAATGTTCTCATGGGTGCACCATTGGGCAGCTGGATGAAGAAGCATTGTTCTATTTACAAACACGCGGTATTCGTAAAAAAGAAGCACAAGCATTATTGATGTATGCCTTTGCAAGTAATGTGTTAGAAAGCGTTAAAATACCCGAATTAAAAACTAGAATAACCAAACTAATAGCAAATAAAATTGGTGTAAACTTAGGGTTCAATCTGTAATAATGTATGGTACCCAATACAAATAACAAATGAAAACAGGCATAAAACATACTTCTTTTGATGTTGAGAAAATTCGCGAGGACTTTCCCATTTTAAACCGAAAGGTTAATGGTTACCCACTGGTGTATTTAGACAATGCCGCTACTTCTCAAAAACCGCGAGTAGTTATAGATGCCATAGTAGACTATTATTCAAATTATAATGCCAATATTCACCGCGGTGTACACAGCCTTTCACAAGAAGCAACAGACGCTTATGAAAAGGCTCGAGTAAAGATTCAAAAACATTTCAATATTAAAAATGCACACGAAGTTATTTTTACTTCCGGCACTACACACAGCATCAACCTAGTTGCTTCCGGGTTTAAAGAATTTTTAAAACCCGGCGATGAGCTATTGGTTTCTGCTATGGAACACCATTCTAATATTGTGCCCTGGCAAATGCTTTGTGAGCAAACAGGAGCAATTTTAAAAGTAATCCCGATGAACCTAAATGGTGAGTTAGAAATGCTTGAATTTGTTGGTTTGCTTTCTAATAAAACGAAATTGGTTTTTGTAAATCATATTTCTAATGCCCTAGGTACCATTAATCCTATTGAAGAAATTATTGAAAAAGCACACAAAGTAGGTGCTGTAGTTTTAATTGATGGCGCTCAAGCTTGTGCACATCTTAAACCTGATTTACAGGCTTTAAATGTCGATTTTTACGTAACCTCTGCACATAAAATGTGTGGTCCCACAGGTGTAGGAATGCTTTTTGGAAAAGAAGAGTGGCTAACCAAACTTCCTCCATACCAAGGCGGTGGCGAAATGATAAAAGAAGTTACTTTTGAAAAAACTTCCTATGCCGGATTGCCTCATAAATTTGAAGCCGGAACCCCTAATATTTCAGGCGGCATTGCTTTTGGCGTAGCAATCGATTACTTAAATGCTATTGGTTTTGAAAAAATTGCCATCTATGAAAACCAACTTTTAGAGTATGCCACCAAAAAAATGTTAGAAATAGAAGACTTAAAAATTTACGGCACTGCAAAAAATAAAACATCTGTAATTTCTTTTAACATTGGAGAAATTCACCCATACGATATTGGCACTATAGTTGATAAATTAGGTATTGCATTACGCACTGGGCATCATTGCGCACAACCAATAATGGATTTTTATAAAATTCCGGGAACCGTAAGAGCCTCTTTTGCCTTTTATAATACTTTTCATGAAATTGACACCTTGATAAACGCCCTTCAAAAGGCTAAACGAATGCTAACTTAAAACAACTCATTATGAAAACATTTTTCTCAATAGTAGTATGCTCCGTATTTTTTTTAACAACCTCTTGCGATGAAGCACAAAAAGCGATTAACACAGCCAGTAACGTGCAATTAAATGGAAATTATACCATAAATGAAGTAATGGGAAAAAGTTATTCTCCCAAAAATCTTGTTATGGGATTTGACGCCCTAAACAAATCATTTAATGCAACAACCGAATGTAATAACTTATTTGGCTCGTACACCCTTGACCTGTATGTTATAAAATTTGGGGCGATAGCTTCCACTAAAAAATATTGTGAAGGCAAAATGGATGCTGAAAAAGAAATTACAGATGCTTTAGAAGCTACAGGTTCTTACAGTATTGAAAATGGGATACTTAAATTATATTCAGCAAATGATAGAAGTCTTCTTATGACAGCTACAAATGTTAGAGAAATAAATGGAAATTAAAGACATACAAGAAGAAATAATAGAAGAGTTTGCTTTTTTTGACGATTGGATGCAACGGTATGAGCATATGATTGCTATAGGAAAATCGATGCCAATAATTGAAGAAAAAAATAAAACTGAAGATTACCTAATCAAAGGATGCCAATCTAAAGTATGGGTGTATCCAGAAATTAAAGATGGAAAAGTTGTGTTTACAGCAGATAGCGACGCCATTATCACAAAAGGAATTGTAGCCATTTTACTGCGGGTATTTTCAAATCAAACTCCCGATGACATCCTTCAGGCAGACACCAAGTTTATTGATGAAATAGGATTAAAAGAACATTTATCACCCACAAGAGCAAATGGTTTGGTATCCATGATTAAACAATTAAAAATGTACGCATTAGCGTACAAATCGCAACAAAATTAGAAATACCATGGAAGCAGAAGAAAAAATAGATACCGTAGCTTTAGGAGAAAAAATTGTAAAGGTGCTTAAAACCATCTATGATCCCGAAATTCCTGTAGATATTTATGAACTCGGTCTTATTTATGATGTTTTTGTAAATGAAGATTACGAAGTAAAAATAATAATGACCCTTACCACACCCAATTGTCCTGTTGCTGAAAGTCTACCAAAAGAGGTGAAAGACAAAGTAGCCTCTTTAAAAATGGTAAAAGATGCCGAAGTAGAACTTACTTTCGACCCTTCATGGTCACAAGACTTGATGAGTGAGGAAGCTAAATTAGAGTTAGGTATGTTGTAAGTGCATTTTACCTGTTTTAGATTGTGCTAGTATTTTTCTAAATTATTATCATAACTCATACAAAATTTTTAAATTAAAATTCTCTTGGAAATTACAAATAGAGTAGCAAATAGCAAACTGGTTACCATCAATCTGGAAGACTATTATCTAGATGGTAAACGAGTGCTTTTTGACATAAAAGATTGGCTGTTTCAAGAACTGGTTTTAAAAGAAAAGGATTTTAGAGAACATGTTAAAAATTATGACTGGAGCCGGTTTAAAAACCATTATGTAGCTCTGCATTGCAGTACAGAGGCTATAATTCCAGGGTGGGCGTATTTACTTATTACTGTTCAGCTTACCCCTTATGCAAAAAAAATTGTTGTAGGAACCCTAGAGGATCTAGAAACAATACTTTACACAGAATGCATTCAGAATACCGATTTTTCAAACTATAAAAATGCCCCGCTCATCATTAAAGGATGTAGTAAAAAACCGGTTCCTCAAAATGCTTATATTTTACTTACCCAAAAATTACAACCCATAGCAAAAAGCTTACTTTATGGCGAGGCTTGTTCTTCTGTTCCACTGTACAAAAAGAAATAATGAAACTCTTGGCAATGAAGGATAAATTCCTATAAAAAGGGAATATTTTCAGTTTTACATTTTAATTTGCAAAATGTGCACACTATTTTTGTGCCCAATTATTTTCAAAAATTTCAAATGAAAAAAAATATTTTAACTCTTTCGGTTTGTTTAATTACTTCCCTTGTAATTTCACAAGAAACGGATGTGAAAGACACGTCAAAAGTGGGGTGGTCACGATCTGGCATTTTTTCATTACTATTCAATCAAGCTACTTTTAATGCAGAATGGACAGGTGGCGGTACATCAAACATTGCGGGAAATATATCTCTAACCTATGACTTGAATTATCAAAAAGGAAAAGTTTCTTGGGACAATAGTTTAATAGGAGATTACGGACTTACAAAAAATAAAGGAGATGAATTTGAAAGAAAAACAAATGACCGTTTAGAGGCAAACACCATTGTAGGCTATCAAATAGATGAGAGTTTATGGGCTTATTCTTTTTTTGTAAATTTTAGATCACAATTTGTAAAAGGATATGAATTTAATGAAACCACAAACCCGATAACACGAGTTGAAACTACGCGCTTCATGTCACCCGGCTATTTACAATTTGGTCCCGGTTTTTTATGGAAAATGAAAGATACTTTTAAGATAAATATTGCCCCTACAACCTCTCGCTTTACTTTCGTAAACCGTAAATTTACACATGTAGGAAACGATCCTGCTGTCATTACAGCTTTTAATGAAAATCCATATTTTGGGGTAGAAGCAAACCAAACTTTTCGTTTTGCATTTGGGGCTTCAGCATCGGCTTATTTTAAAAAAGAAGTAATGGAAAACGTAACTATGGAAAACGTTTTAAACCTTTATATAAATTATTTGGAAGACCCTCAAAACGTAGATGTTGATTACACAATGAATATGGTTATGAAAATAAATAAATTGCTATCGGCAAATTTAGTTTTTCAAGCCATTTACGATGATGATGCAGCAAAAGGATTTCAAATAAGAGAAGTCTTTGGTTTAGGTGTAAATTTTAATTTGTAACTAAAAACACAATCCCTTTGTTGCATAAAAAAAGGTGTAATTAATTTATATTTTTTTATTACGATTTATATGAAAAGTTAACTAGTGTATTTTAATTGTGAATTTTAGTATCTTACACCCCTAAACTATTTTTTTTTGAAACAAACTATTGGCAGAATAGATAAAGTGGATTTCCCTTTGTTAGATTTACATGAAATTGCTGTAAAAATTGATACCGGTGCCTATACATCCTCCATTCATTGTAAAAATGTAAAAGAAGAAAACAGTGTATTAAAATGTGATTTTTTAGATGAAGAACATCCCAATTATCACGGAAAAGAAATACTTTTCACCAATTTTGAAACCACCAAAGTTAAAAGCAGCAATGGAATTGTTCAAAACCGATATAAAATTAAAACAGAAATAATCCTTTTTGGTGAAACTCATGAAATTTTATTAACACTTTCCGACAGAGAGGAAATGAAATTTCCTGTTCTGTTAGGGCGAAAATTCTTAAACAAAAAATATATAGTAGATACTAATTTAGCTAACTTATCCTTCAAACGAAAACAAATAAAATGAACATAAAAGTTTTATCAGGAAATGCAAATCTTTATTCCACAAAAAGACTAGTGGAAGCTGCTAAAAAAAGAGGGCACGAGGTAGAGGTAATAGATCATGCAAAGTGCGATATTGTCATTGAAAAAAAGAAACCTTGCATATACTACAAAGGACATGTCGTTGAAGGAACCGATGCCATTATTCCAAGAATTGGTGCCTCGGTTACTTTTTATGGTACAGCAGTAGTTCGTCAATTTGAGATGATGCGCGTGTTTACTACAACAGAATCACAAGCATTGGTGCGCTCTAGAGATAAATTAAGGAGCCTACAGGTGCTTTCAAGAGCAGGGTTAGGACTTCCAAAAACAGTATTTACAAATTATTCTCGTAATACTGAAGACGTTATAAAACACGTAGGAGGTGCACCGCTAATCATAAAATTACTGGAAGGCACACAAGGTCTTGGGGTAGTTTTAGCAGAAACAAAAAATGCGGCAGAATCAGTTTTAGAAGCATTTAATGGACTGCAGGCGAGAGTAATTGTTCAAGAATTTATAAAAGAAGCCGGAGGTGCTGATATACGAGCTTTTATAGTAGATGGTCAAGTTGTGGGCGCTATGAAACGGCAAGGTAAAGAGGGTGAGTTTCGTTCCAATCTGCATCGAGGAGGTTCAGCATCTGTAATTGATTTGACTGACGAAGAAGAAAATGCTGCAATTAAAGCAGCAAGAGTGATGGGGCTTGGCGTAGCAGGTGTTGATATGCTACAATCAGCTCGTGGCCCTCTTATTTTAGAAGTGAATTCTTCTCCTGGGTTAGAAGGCATTGAAGCCGCCACCGGAAAAGACATTGCTAAAAGTATTATTCGTTTTATAGAAAGAAGTATTTAAAAATAAAATTAATTGAAGATTTTAGGTCAAAAAATAGAGTTAGGAGAAAGTAAAACGATTCAGTTTAACACTGCAAAACTTTACACAACTACTAAAGTAGAAGTGCCTATTATTATTGAAAGATCTTTACATCCTGGACCTACAATACTTATAACAGCAGGAATTCATGGCGATGAAATTAATGGAGTGGAAATTGTACGTCAACTTATTTCCAAAAAAATAAACAAACCAGCAAGGGGAACTATTATATGCATTCCCATCTTAAACGTATTTGGGTTTTTATCCATGAACCGTCAGTTTCCTGATGGTCATGACCTGAATCGTGTTTTTCCAGGAACAAAAACCGGTTCGTTGGCGAGCAGGGTAGCATTTCATTTTACAAAAGAAATTCTTCCACATGCCGATTATTGTTTGGATTTTCATACCGGCGGAGCAAGCAGATTTAATGCGGCACAAATCAGAGTTACCCCTAACGATTATGTAGCGCTAAAATATGCTAAAATATTTAATGCACCTTTTACCGTCCACTCAAAGATTTTAGATAAATCCTATCGTCAAACCTGTGTTAAAATGGGCATACCATCCTTGCTATTTGAAGGAGGAAAATCCATGAGTAGTGATCGTGATATCATTGAATATGGTGTTGAAGGGGTACTTCGTTTTTTGAATCATTTGGAAATGTTATCGCCTAAATTTACACCTTCTTTAAAATCCAACGAAACTATTGTTATTGAAAAAAGCACTTGGATTAGGGCAAATAAAAGTGGATTATTACATGTAAAAATATCTTGTAACAAGTTGGTTAAAAAAGGGGAAGTTCTTGCTACTATTACAGATCCTTACGGCACCATGCGGTTTCAGGTGAAAGCACCCAATGAAGGACATATTATTAATGTAAATCAATCACCTATTGTACACCAAGGCGATGCAATTTTTCATATTTCTACGCTTTTAGCAGATGTATAAAATGACAAAACCGGAACTTCGAAAAAAGTATAAAAAACTGCGATCTGAATTATCTACTAAGATCATAGAGGATTCCAGTTTGTCTATTACAAACCAAACGTTGCAACTTCCCATTTGGGATTTTTCTTTTTACCATATATTTCTTTCCATAACAGAACAAAAGGAAGTAAATACCGAGTATTTACTGCACATCTTAAATGGAAAGGACAAAAATATTCTACTTTCTAAAAGTAATTTTAAGGATTTTTCCCTGAAGCATTATTTACTTACAGATAGCACCATTATAAAAAAAAACGCTTGGAACATTCCCGAACCTGTTGATGGTATAGTAATTCCTACAGAAAAAATTGAGGTTGTTTTTATTCCATTACTTGCGTTTGATTTAATGGGGAATAGGCTTGGTTACGGCAAGGGTTTTTATGATAGATTTTTATTGGAATGTAAAAAGGAGGTTGTAAAAATAGGTCTTTCCTTATTTGAGGCAGAAGAAAATTTATTACCAAACGAACCTTTCGATATTCGATTAGATTTTTGTATCACACCTCAAAAAATTTATAGGTTTTAGAAATAAGCACTATACACTTTCTTCTTCCTTTTTTTCTACTTTTATTTCTTCCTTAGGAAATGCTCGTTTATTGAACACAATTAGCAATCCCACTCCTGTACTAATTGCCATATCTGCTATGTTAAAAACAGGATCAAAAAAGGTGAAATAATCACCGCCCCATATGGGGAGCCATTCCGGTAAATAGCCTTTCCATAAAGGAAAATGAAGCATATCAACTACTTTACCATGAAAAAAAGTACCATACCCTCCGCCTTCCGGAAATAGGGTAGATACCGTATTGTGGCTATCCTCAAAGATAACTCCGTAGAACACAGAATCAATGATGTTACCCATCGCTCCTGCAAAAATTAATGCCACTGCAACGGTTAATATACGCGAAGTTTGTTTTTTTATAGAGTCCCAAAGCCAGTATCCAATACCAACGATTGCTATTAGGCGAAATAAGGTGAGAAAGAGTTTGCCGTTTTCACCGGGAATTTTTGCGCCCCAAGCCATTCCCTCGTTTTCGATAAATAATATTCGAAACCATTCAAAAACTCGAATTTCTTCGCCAATAATAAAATGGGTTTTAATATATATTTTAGAAACCTGATCGATTACTAATAATAGTAGTATAAGAAGAGTTGCTTTTTTTAAAGTCATTTTTAGGTTTTAGCGGCACAAAAGTAGGAATATTTTAGTTAACCTAACTTCTTAGTAGGCTCTTAGTTATGTGTAAAGTTTTATTTAACAAAAACCTACTTGGTTTTAAGTGAGCCAAGTAGGTTTTGATGATAAAAGAAGTAAATAAGAAAAGCCTATTTATCTTGCATGTTTTTAGCCTCAATGCTCAACGTAGCATGTGGCACTAATTTTAATCGTTCTTTACTGATTAGTTTTTGGGTAACTCTACAAATGCCATAGGTTTTATTTTCAACACGTACCAATGCGTTTTTTAAGTCACGTATAAACTTTTCTTGACGTATCGCTAATTGCGAATTGGATTCTTTAGACATGACCGAACTTCCTTCTTCAAAGGCCTTAAATGTAGGTGAAGTATCATCCGTACCATTATCACCATCATTCATATATGCACTTTTTATCAACTCTAATTGTTCCTTTGCTTTTACAATTTTTTCTTGAATTAATATTTTAAATTCCTCAAGATCTTTATCACTGTATCTGGTTTTACCTTCTTCGTTCATGATTTATAATTTTTTAATTACCAATATGGTTTCTACTTCGTCAAATTTTATTTCCAATCCATTTACTATATGCTCTTGAAAATGAATTATTTTGGTTAGCGTTTCAGCTTGAATATACTTTTTGTTTTTTGCTATAGCAGCCTCTACAGCAGGGTGATTTTGAAAAGTCACTTCAATTTTATCGGTTACTTCAAATCCTGAATCTTTTCGCAAATTTTGAATTCTGTTAACTAATTCTCTTGCGATACCTTCGCTTTTTAATGTTTCTGTAATGGTAACATCTAATGCCACAGTCAAAGAGCCGCTATTTGCTACTAACCAACCTTCAATGTCTTGAGAACTTATTTCTACGTCTTGGAGATGCAAAGTACTACTTTTTCCGTTAATTTCTATATAAATCTCACCGTCCTGCTCTATTTTATTTATCTGTTTTTGATTGAAAGTATTTACTACCTCGGCAACTTGCTTCATGTCTTTGCCAAAGCGTGGTCCAAGTACTTTAAAGTTGGGTTTAATTTGTTTAACTAAGATACCGGAACCTTCATCAATAAGGTCAATTTCTTTGACATTTACTTCCGATTTTATTAAATCGGAAACTGCGTTTATTTCTTCACGTTCTTGTTCATTCAACACAGGAATCATTATTTTTTGCAAGGGTTGACGCACTTTTATTTTTTCTCTTTGTCTTAACGATAAAACTAGAGAAGAAATTGTTTGTGCCTTTTGCATTTTTCTTTCTAAAAATGGATTTATAAAGCTTTCGTCACTAACAGGAAAATCCGATAAATGTACTGAAGCTTCTCCTTTTGTCACTACGCTTTGGGTTAAATCTTTATAAAGCCTGTCCATAAAAAATGGAGCAACAGGAGCACTTAGTTTTGCAACCTCTAACAGGCAGGTGTATAAGGTTTGGTATGCTGAAATTTTATCTTTTTCATATTCTCCTTTCCAGAAACGTCGCCTACACAAACGCACATACCAGTTACTCAAATTTTCTTGGACAAAATCAGAAATTGCCCTAGTAGCTTTTGTGGGTTCATAATCGCCATAAAAAGCATCTACTTTTTGAATTAAGGTGTGCAATTCAGAGAGTACCCAACGATCAATTTCGGGTCGTTCTTTAAGAGGTATATTTTCTTCGGAATAGGTAAAATTATCTACATTAGCATACAAACTAAAAAAGCTATACGCATTGTAAAGTGTGCCAAAGAACTTTCTGCGAACTTCTGCAATGCCTTCTAAATCAAATTTTAAATTATCCCACGGATTGGCATTGCTAATCATATACCATCGTGTAGCATCCGGCCCATAGGTGGAAATCGTCGTAAAAGGGTCGGCGGCATTACCAAGACGTTTGGACATTTTTTGTCCGTTTTTATCTAAAACCAAGCCGTTTGAAACTACATTTTTATAAGCCACATCATCAAAAATCATCGTTGCAATAGCGTGTAGGGTATAAAACCATCCTCTGGTTTGATCCACACCTTCGGCAATAAAATCGGCTTTTCTCCAGGTTTTTTCTACTTTTTCTTTGTTTTCAAAAGGGTAGTGAAACTGGCTATAAGGCATACTTCCGCTATCAAACCAAACGTCAATCAAATCCGTTTCTCGTTTCATGGGTTTACCGGTTTCTGAAACCAAAATAATTTGATCTACAATGTTTTTATGAAGGTCAATAGTGTCATAATTCTCATCGGTCATATTATCTACCTCGAAGTCGGTAAAAATATCCTCCTTCATAAAGCCGGCTGTTACAGCTTTTTGCATTTT
Organism: Flavobacteriaceae bacterium CG2_30_34_30; assembly: GCA_001873105.1. Taxonomy (GTDB): domain Bacteria; phylum Bacteroidota; class Bacteroidia; order Flavobacteriales; family Flavobacteriaceae; genus Planktosalinus. Next base: position 19,575 of record MNYN01000044.1, read on the forward strand.
AGCCTTCAGCTCTTTTACCGAGCCTATAATGATTTCTTCTTTACCATCTTCGGTTCGCCAAATGGGTAAGGGAATTCCCCAAAATCGTGAGCGAGAGAGATTCCAGTCGTTTGCATTGGCAAGCCAATTTCCAAAACGACCCTCGCCGGTTGATTTCGGTTTCCAGTTAATGCCAAGGTTTAACTCGTGCATGCGGTCTTTAAAATCGGTTACCTTAATAAACCACGAATCTAATGGATAGTATAAAATAGGTTTGTCTGTACGCCAACAGTTGGGATAACTATGCGTATATTTTTCAACTTTAAACGCCTTGTTTTCTTCTTTAAGCTGAATGGCAATCTCCACATCTACAGAACGTTCTGGAGCTTCCCCATCTTCATAATATTCATTTTTTACATACTTACCTGCATATTCACCCATTTCGGGACGAAATTTTCCTTGTAAATCTACTAAAGGAACCAAGTTGCCATTTTCATCTTTCACTAATAATGGAGGTACTTCTGGCACGGCTTGTTTTGCTACCATGGCATCGTCTGCGCCAAAAGTTGGTGCGGTGTGTACTATTCCTGTACCGTCTTCGGTAGTTACAAAATCTCCTAAAATAACACGAAAAGCATTTTCTGGATTGTCGTTTGGCATGGCATAAGGCATCAATTGCTCATAACGGATGCCAGCTAAATCTTTCCCTTTGCATTCGGCGACGATGAAATAAGGAATTTTTTTATCTTCCGAAGTGTACGTTTGTAAACTTTCTAAGGACTCGGCTTCTACAAATTTGCCGGTAAATAGTTTCCCTACCAAATTCTTTGCTAAAATAACATTGGTTGGTTTAAAGGTATATTGGTTAAAAGTTTTTACCAATACATAGTCTATTTTTGGACCGACAGTTAAGGCTGTATTGCTTGGAAGAGTCCAAGGGGTTGTTGTCCAGGCTAGGAAATAAATATCTCCAAAAACCTGTAAAACCTGGGGCAAGGAGCTGTTTACAGTTTTAAATTGCGCCACAACAGTAGTATCTGTAACATCTTGATAGGTGCCGGGTTGATTTAGTTCGTGAGAGCTCAATCCTGTTCCTGCTTTTGGCGAATACGGTTGAATAGTATAGCCTTTATATAATAAATTTTTATTGTAAATTTCTTTAAGTAACCACCAAACCGTTTCCATGTATTTGGGTTTGTAGGTAATGTAAGGATCTTTCATATCCACCCAATAGCCCATTTTTTGGGTAAGGTCATTCCACACATCGGTATAACGCATTACGGCTTTTTTACAAGCGGCATTATATGCCTCTACACTTATTTTTTTTCCAATGTCTTCTTTGGTAATTCCTAATTCTTTTTCCACACCAAGCTCAATGGGTAAGCCGTGGGTGTCCCAACCTGCTTTTCTTTCTACTTGAAATCCTTTTTGGGTTTTGTATCGGCAAAAAATATCTTTAATGGAACGAGACATTACATGATGAATACCTGGTAGTCCATTTGCAGAAGGAGGTCCTTCAAAAAAAATGAAAGGTTCTTGACCATCTCTTATGGAAATGCTTTTCTCAAAAATATGTTCCTGTTTCCAAAAATCTAATATTTCAAGGCCTAATTTGGCCAAATCTAATTCTTTATATTCAGGAAATTTAGTGCTCATCGGGTGCTACATTTTTATAAGGGTGCGAATTTACAAAAAATTAAAAAGCTTAACCTATAATTATCATAGAATGTGTAACCTAACAGTTGGTCTTTATCGAAAAAAACTTAAATTTTAAGAAAAAGTTAGTATATTAGCAATATTGGTTATCTAACCAATCAAATTACAATCATCATGAAAAACCCTCAATTAGTTAATAAAGAAGGGTTTTCTCACCCAACCCTTCCATATAGACATCTAAGTTATAAAGATTTTCAAGTCTATTTTATAAATTTGTTTTCAATAAATAAGACGCTTTTCAAAACCATTTTTACAACTTTTATTCTTTTACTTCTTTTTAATTTCAGTAGTTATAGTCAAATAGAATGTGGTGTCCCCACAAATACTCCAAATATAGACTACGGTTCTATCATTGAAACCCGTGGAGTTTTTCAACCTAACTCAGGCCCTTACTGCATAAACCTGTTTTTTCATATTGTAAGACAGAATAATGGATTAGGGGAGTTTGACCCCAATGAAATAGACAATCTGGTTGTTTTGTTAAATGATTCATTTAATCCACATAATATTTTTATAGCAAAGGCAGGGGTAAATTTTATTAATAACTCAAATCATTTCAATACAACTGTCACCTATTCAACTCAAAACAATAGTTTTAACACGCCTCTATTCAACAACTCTGTCAATAATGCTGTTAATTTTTATTTAGTTAACTCAGTCAGAGAGATTGCTTACCCTAGTGACATTTATTATAATGGAGTTGCTCAAAAAGTTGAAAGTAAGAATTTTATTGTAAAAAATGAAAAAGTTCTAACATCCACATCGCCACATGAATTAGGTCATTGTCTCAATTTATTGCACACACATCAGGGAAGAGGAGGGTCATCAGGTTGTGAAGAAGATATTGACGCTGAAAATTGTGAAGATTGTGGTGATTTTGTGTGTGACACACCTGCAGATCCAACGTTAATTCCTTACCCAAAGAATTATTTTAATGTTGACTCAAATTGTATTTATATTGGCGGAGGTGGATTTAATCCAGATGTTAAAAATATAATGTCGTATAGTGGTGATTGTAGAGAACATTTCAAGCCCGGACAAGGAAAACGAATACGAGATGCATTACAAGAATCCTCTTTATTACAAGATATTATTGGTTCGGATTTACTATATGGTTTAGCTACAACGGTTGGTGATAATATAATTTGTGCTGATGAGGGTACTATTGTAGAAATTATCAACTCTGAGCCTCCCTATAATTGGAGTGTAACCCCAAATCTTACAATTACAGAAAACAATGGTAGTTCGATTACAGTTGTGGCTAATAATTATTATGCCAGTGAAACCGGAAAAATATGGGTGTCGCATTTTGGTGTGGGTCAGAACCCTATAGAAATTAATGTTTGGTTGGGAAGACCACAATCACCGGAATCAATTTACGGGCCTGATATTGTAAACAGTGGAGCCATAGTATCATACCAAGGAGGCGTAGCACAAGGCGCAACATCATATGTATGGTGGCTGCCTTATGCAGTTGACATTGTTAATCCTATTGATTATTTTAATGACAACTGGCAAATGTACCCCAATAATACACGCTTTAACAGCCAAGTATTTACTGGTTATGGAGCTAATAATGGCTATGTGCAAATAATGGGGGGTCAATAAATGTGGCATTGGGCCTGTGGTTTATATGGCGGTTGCTCACGATAACAATGGAGGCGGTTCTGTCCAATTACCAATTGTAAATCCCTACCCAAATGCAGCAGATAATCTGGTTAATTTAGATTTTAGTGAATACCCAGAGGGAACTTATTACATATATATTTACGATATTTATGGCATTTTAAAATACTATGGAGAAACCTCAAATACCATTAAAACAATTAGTAC
>MNYN01000050.1 GCA_001873105.1 Flavobacteriaceae bacterium CG2_30_34_30
TGTTTCTGCATCGGTATAAGTAGCTTTGTCAGAGTTGAGTTGGCTGTCTAAAATTTGTTGTTGCTCTTTAGACAAGCTATAAGGTTTTGTGGCTGAAGTAGTTTCTAAAAGCGAATCCACATATCCCAAAACACGCTCTATAACACTTTGTGGCGCATTTTTAAGTTTTCTATTCAGTAAATCAATTGATGTAGTTTTCATTTTTTAAAAAATTAATCATCATAACAAATGTAACCAAAATAACAATTTAATCCTATATAAAATCCTAATAGAATAGAACTTTTAAAGGTATCTGAAAAATTACTTTTGAAGGCACAAGTAAATTTATTTCCTATCTTTATAACGCCAACAGGCAAAAAGTATAAAAGGAAGTGAATCATTAAGATATATAAAAGCAAACTCCCTCCCTTTATACCACTGCTAAGGTTTTATACAAACGGTTTATAAATTGCTGGAGAGAACTTAAAATTTAGCAATACCGATTGTAACCCTAGCGTTTAGGTAAAAGTAGTTCAGCATTAGGAAAAACAACTAATTTTTTGGAAATTTAGAATCAAAATTAGCATAAAAATGGAAACAATTGATAAAATCAGAAATGGGTTGATTGATAAAATATTATCCATAAAAAATAGAGATTTCTTAGAAGCTCTTGACAAACTCGTTTCTTCGAGCTCCTCCGAATCTGAAATTATTGAATTGACAAACGAGCAAAAAGCAATGCTCGAAATGAGTGAAAAAGACATCAAAAACGGAAAATTGATTTCCCAAGAAGCTATGGATAAAAGAAATCTAGAATGGCTAAACGCAATGTAATTTGGACAAGGACAGCCGACATCCAATTTATTGGAATCTTAGAATATTGGGTAAAGAGGAATAAATCTAACATTTACTCAAAAAAACTTGTAAAATTGGTTTCCGAAAGAACATGGCAAATCGCAGAAAAGCCCCTGATATTTAAAGCAACCGATTTTAAAGATGTTCGAGTTGCTTCTCTTGGTAATTTTAGTATTTATTACAAAGTTTCAGGTGAAAAAGTTATTATAACAGCATTTTGGGACAATCGGCAAGACCCTAAAAAACTTTTAAAAATATTAAATAATAAAAAATAACATTGCCTTCATCAGCAGTGGCAAAGAATTACAAAACGAGTTTGGTGTGGAGATGTATGATTTTGGGGCTAGGAACTATAGCCTGTCCAGAATTTGCTTCGAAATTCGGCAATGGATAGGCAGATGAATGTTGCCCTACCCTACAACAAAAATAAATTTTTGTTTTTAAAAAAACAGCAATTAAAACAACCCATTAATTTCGGCGTCAATTTTATTGATTACAAACCCTAAATCTTCCGGATTATCCACAAAGTTGAGGTTGTCCACATCAATAATTAATAGTTTCCCTTTGCTATAATTGTGTATCCAGGCTTCATAACGCTCGTTCAAACGGCTTAAATAATCAATACTGATACTGTTTTCGAATTCTCTCCCGCGCTTGTGTATCTGTGCTACTAGGTTTGGTATGGAACTTCTAAGGTAAATTATCAAATCAGGACTTTCGGTAACTTCTTCCATCAAATCAAAAAGCGATTTGTAGTTTTCAAAATCGCGATTGGTCATTAAACCCATGGCGTGAAGGTTTGGCGCAAAAATATAGGCGTCTTCGTAAATGGTTCGATCTTGAATGACATTTTTACCTGTATTCCGGATGTCTAAAATTTGTCGAAATCTGCTATTTAAGAAATAAATTTGAAGATTAAAGGACCAACGCTCCATTTGGTTGTAAAAATCATCTAGATAGGGGTTGTCATCTACTTCTTCAAAATGGGCTTGCCATTTAAAATGTTTGGATAAAAGACGTGTGAGTGAAGTCTTTCCGGAGCCAATGTTTCCTGCTATTGCAACATGCATAAATCTTACTTCTTTTGGTTGGTTAGTGTAAATTGGTGTATAAATTCACCATCGTAAATATACAGGAAATCCTCTCTTAGATACAAATCTTTTATGGCTATTTCAGAAATATGTATAGTTTGCGATTCTTTTAACGTATCGGTAAATAAAAGCAAGGTAGTATCCTTTTTTACTAATAATCTGTTGTTGTTTTCCGTAAAATCGGTATATTTTTCATTGGGAATGCTGCGTAATAAACTTCCATAAATGTTATATAGCCTAACGTTATCTTCGGTAATGACATAACAAAAGTTAAAATTGCTTTTTTGGGAAACATACGTTTCAGAAATAGGCAGAGATAATTGTTGAAGAGTTCCGGTTCTATAATTAAAAAGTTCCAATTGTTGGTTATCGGCATTAAAAATCCAAAGTCGGCTATCATTTGCTGTACTTGCCGAAACGACATTCATAAAAGGTGGTTCTAGAGCAAAGGAAACTCGCTGTATTTCGTTTAATTTATTGTCTAGAATAATGGCAACGTTATAATCCGGATAATAAACGGTAATGCTCAACGGATTTAAAATATCGACACTGCCTATTTTACCTAGCTGAAAATCTTTAAAATTAAACGTTTCCGTTTTGGTTTGTTTAAAGAGGGTTTTGTTTTTCAGGTAATAAATGTCGCCATAAGAATCCATACCAATAAAGGTATCGGCAGATAAAGGTATTTTTATATTTCCTGTAAGAACCGTTTTATCCTGCGCTTTACACGCAAGACTTGCAAAAGAAAAAACGATTAAAATGAAAGTTTTCATAGAAAAAACAAGGTACAAAATTTCGAAGTAGCAAAGAACACCTTTTTTTTCTTTAAAAATTAAACGTTTTGTTAAAGTTGAAGTCTTATTTTAGCAATTCATTTACTTTAGTAAATGAATTATCCTTAATACCCTCGTTTATGAAACTATTTTCCACTTTATTTTTACTTTTTTCTTCCTGTTTTCTTTTTGCCCAAACCTTCAACGGACAAGCCGTTTACCAATCCAAAACCAATGTCGATATGGAGTTTGGAGGTCCCGATATGACTGAGCAAATGAAAAAGCAAATTGCCGATATGATGAAAAGTGCTCTTGAAAAAACGTATATTTTAAATTTTAACAAAGAAGAATCTACCTATAAAGAAGAAGAAAAATTAGCCGCACCGGGAGCTGGCGGTGGCGGAATGATGATGATGATGGGAAACTTTACCGCCGGAAATCAATATAAAAACACCAAAGAAAATGTATTTCTGCAAGAGCAAGAATTTTTTAGCAAACAATTTTTAATCACCGATACGCTTCCAAAACTGGACTGGAAACTGGAAAATGAATCCAAACAAATAGGGCAATATGTGGTCTTTAAAGCAACAGCCATCAAAAAATTAGACAATACTGATTGGCAATCCGTACGAAGAAAAAACAGAGAGAAAGCCAACGAAAAAGAGGCAGACGAAACCAAAAAAGATACGACAGAAACTTCCATCTTGGATGAAGTTGAAATTCCTAAAGAAATTACCATCACCGCTTGGTACACTCCGCAAATACCTGTATCGCAAGGTCCTGGCGAATATTTTGGACTTCCTGGATTGATACTAGAAGTACAAGCAGATAGAACCTCTATTTTGTGCTCTAAAATCATACTCAACCCCAAAGAAGCTGAAATGATTAAGAAACCAACCAAAGGCGAAAAAGTAACCCAAGAACAGTATGCTAAAATTGTAAAAGAAAAAACCGAAGAAATGCAAGAAATGTATGGGGGCGGCCAAAGAAGAGGTCAAGGAAATCATATTAGAATAGGAGGGTAAATTTGCGAATTTCTTTTAACCTTATCTCAACAAAAAATTCCTTAATAATGAAAGTACGTTACATTTTCTTTCTTTTTCTCTTTTTCACATTTCAAATACAAGCACAAAGCATAAAACTTATCGGAACGGTTAAAGACAGCATAGGAAATCCTTTGGAAATGGCAAGTATTATAGCCAAAGTAAAAGAAACCGGAAGCATTGAAACCTATGCTATTACTAACAATACTGGGAAATACCAAATTTCATTACCCATCAACACAACCTACACCCTACAAGCAAGTTATTTGGGTTTTGACACAGCCACTTTTGATATTACTGTTGGCGATAATAAAGCAGACATACCAAAAGATATTGTTTTAAAAGCAGCCACCAATGAATTAGACGGCGTAGAAATTGTATATGAAATGCCAGTAACCGTAAGAGGAGACACCATTATTTACAATGCTGATGCCTTTGTTACAGGAAACGAAAAAAAATTAGGCGATGTGATTAAAGCATTGCCCGGACTAGAACTTAATGAAGAGGGCGAAATTGAAGTGGATGGCAAAGTAGTACAAAAAGTAATGGTAGATGGCAAAGATTTTTTTGATGGCGATTCAAAATTAGCGACAAAAAATATCCCTGCCGATGCGGTGAGTAAAGTGGAGGTTTTAAGAAATTATAATGAAGTAGGGCAATTGCGTGGCGTTACTAATACCCAAGACCAAGTAGCCATAAACATCAAACTGAAAGAAGGAAAAACCAATTTCTGGTTTGGCGAAGTTACTGCAGGAGCAGGCTATGGCGAAAAATTTCGGTACTTAGGAAATCCAAAATTATTTTATTACAGTCCCGATTATAGCATCAATATTATTACAAACTTCAACAATACCGGCGATGTGCCCTTTACTTTTAGAGATTATTTTAATTTCACCGGCGGTTTCAGAAATTTTAACCAAGGCGGAGGAACTCGTTTTAATATAAGTGATAGTGGTTTAGGGTTTGCAGTCACCCAAAATAACCGTGCCAATGATATTGAAGCCGAATTTGTTGCAGGCAATTTCAGCTATAAAGCTTCTGAAAAATTAGACCTTAGCGGATTTGCTATCCTATCAGACAACCGAACAAATTTTGTGACCAATACGGTAAGGAGCTTTATCACTTCAGGAGAAATTGAAAACAGCAGCAGTGTAAGCGATCAACGCAACCAATTGGGAATGTTGAAATTGAGTTCGGTTTACAAGCCTAACCTTCGTTTTCAAATGGATTATGATGTCTTAGCAAAACTTTCTAAACAAACCGAATTTTCTAACCAATTTTCTAGTTTTTCAAACACCGATAATACCATTTTAGAAGATAAAGAAAACACACCCTTTTCCATAAATCAGAATGTTAACACCTATTATACTCTAAATGATAAAAATATTTTTGCCGGGCAAATACAACACTTGTGGCAAGATGAGGACCCTTTTTACAATGCAGTTTTAGACGTTTTACCTTTCTCGGGTATTTTGGGTGCCGATGAAAATCAAAGTACTTTTGACATCAATCAAAACAAACGCATAAAAACCAATAAGATAGATGTAAAAATAGATCACTATTACATCATCAATAATAAAAGCAATTTTAATATTACCCTTGGCACCACACAAAGTCGCCAACAATTTGATTCCTCCATTTTTCAGATACTAGATAATGAAAGTACAATACATTTTCAGGAATCACCGGAAATTGGTGGCGAAGTTTTTCCACTTTCAAACGATGTGGTTTATACTTTTAGCGATGCTTTTTTAGGTTTGAAGTACAAATTTATTA
>MNYN01000043.1 GCA_001873105.1 Flavobacteriaceae bacterium CG2_30_34_30
CGGCATCAATGACGCGCCCGCGCTTGCTCAATCAAATGTGGGTATTGCCATGGGAACAGGAACCGATGTGGCCATTGAAAGTGCGGCAATGACCTTGGTTAAAGGCGATTTGCAAGGCATTGTAAAAGCAAAAAATTTAAGTCACGCCGTGATGAAAAACATCAAACAAAACCTGTTTTTCTCGTTTGCGTACAATGTATTGGGCGTTCCCATTGCGGCAGGGGTTTTATTCCCGGTATTTGGATTGTTATTGTCGCCCATCATTGCCGCGTTGGCGATGAGTTTCAGTTCCGTTTCGGTGATTGCTAATGCATTGCGATTGCGAAGAATAAGGATAGACTAATCGCTAAGTGGCAGGCAAAGTAAGAAGGAAATTTGAATAAGAAAATAGTGTATTGGAATCTTCTTTAAACAAAAAAATGCACCTTCTTGGAAGGTGCATTTTTTTGTAAAAAAACTATTTTAGCTGCTAAGCTAAGAATATGTTGACTAATGAATTACATCATTCCACCCATTCCGCCGGGCATTCCACCGGGCATGCCACCGCCTGCGTTTTCTTCTTTAATATCTACTAAAGCACATTCGGTAGTAAGAATCATTCCGGCAACAGAGGCTGCATTTTCTAATGCAATTCTAGTTACTTTTTTAGGATCTATAATACCGGCTTTTAGCATATCTACATAGGTTTCTGATTTAGCATCGTATCCGAAGTTTTTCTTGCCTTCTAATACTTTTGCAATAACTACAGAACCTTCGCCACCAGCGTTTTCAACAATGGTGCGAAGTGGAGATTCTATAGCACGAGCTACAATTTGTACGCCTGTTGTTTCGTCTAGATTTTCTGTAGGAAGTTTTAGTAAAACGGCTATTGCTCTTACTAAAGCAACGCCTCCACCTGCTACTATACCTTCTTCTACAGCAGCTCTTGTTGCATTTAGAGCATCGTCCACACGGTCTTTTTTCTCTTTCATTTCTACCTCACTGGCAGCACCAACGTAAAGAACGGCAACACCGCCGGCTAATTTTGCCAAACGCTCTTGCAATTTCTCTTTGTCATAATCGCTGGTAGTGGAAGCAATTTGTGCTTTTATTTCGTTGATACGTGCTTTTATGGCACTTTTATCTCCTGCACCATTTACAATAGTGGTATTGTCCTTGTCCATCGTGATGGTTTCGGCAGTACCTAGCATGTCGATAGTTGCATTTTCTAAAGTGAAACCTCTTTCTTCCGAAATAACTGTTCCACCGGTTAGTATAGCAATATCTTCTAACATGGCTTTTCTTCTATCGCCAAATCCAGGAGCTTTTACCGCTGCTATTTTTAAGGAGCCTCTTAGTTTGTTAACTACTAAAGTTGCTAATGCTTCACCATCAACATCTTCTGCCACAATTAATAAAGATCTGCCTTGTTGTGCAACCGGTTCTAAAACAGGAAGTAAATCTTTCATAGAAGATATTTTCTTGTCATAGATAAGAATCATCGGTTTTTCTAGCTCGGCATTCATTTTTTCTGAATTGGTAACAAAGTAAGGAGAAAGATATCCTCTGTCAAACTGCATGCCTTCTACAACATCTACGTGTGTGTCTGTTCCTTTTGCTTCTTCTACGGTTATTACACCTTCTTTACCCACTTTACCAAAAGCTTCAGCAATTAATTCACCAATAACATCATCGTTATTTGCTGAAATGGAAGCCACTTGCTTAATCATTTCAGAAGAGTTGCCTACTTTAGTGGCTTGTTTTTCTAAATCTTTTACTACTGCTTCCACAGCTTTGTCGATACCGCGTTTTAAATCCATCGGATTTGCGCCTGCAGCAACGTTTTTAAGACCTTCTTTTACGATAGCTTGCGCTAAAACGGTTGCGGTAGTTGTTCCGTCGCCGGCAAGGTCATTGGTTCTAGAAGCTACTTCTTTTACCATTTGTGCGCCCATGTTTTCTAATGGGTCTTGTAATTCAATTTCTTTAGCCACGGTAACTCCATCTTTAGTTATTTGTGGTGCTCCAAACGATTTGCTAATGATGACATTTCTGCCTTTTGGTCCTAGGGTAACTTTTACTGCGTTTGCTAATGCATCAACGCCACGTTTTAAACCGTCACGTGCATCTACATCATATTTTATGTCTTTTGCCATAATTTTTTAAATTTTAAGTGCCAAATTCCAATTTAAAGTAAAGTTTTGTTTGGAATTTGTTATTTGTTATTTGGATTTTGGAATTTGGATTTTTTAGTATTAAACAATTGCTAGTATATCCTCCTCACGCATGATGAGGTAGTCTTTGCCATCTAATTTTAATTCTGTACCTGCATATTTTCCGTAAAGAACTGTATCGCCAACCTTAACGGTCATTTTATAGTCCTCTTTACCTTTGCCTACAGCTACTACTTTTCCTTGTTGTGGTTTTTCTTTAGCAGAATCGGGGATGAAGATTCCCGAGGCGGTTTTGGTTTCTGCTTGTTGAGGTTCTACCAGAACGCGGTCTGATAGGGGTTGAATTTTTAAAGCCATATATAAAATAATTTTAGTTTTATTATTGTATTGTAATTGGCAGAAATTATGCCACTACAAGAATACTGACAAATGGTAACAAAAAATGCCAGCTTGTCATAAGCCGGCATTACACTATTCCCAAAAATAGAGAATCTATACTATAATTATTACTCGTTGGTTTTGTCTTGCGTTACAGGTGCTGAAGCTGGAGCAGGAGCAGGAATTGGACTGGTTCTCTCTGTTTCTAATGCTCTGGATTCTTGTGTTGCTCCGCTACCCATAATAGTAACGTTAGATAATAAAATCAGTGCTAATAGCAATACGGCAAGTGTCCATGTACTTCTGTCTAAGAAGTCTGTTGTTTTTTGTACACCACCTAATTGTTGTGTGCCACCGCCACCAAAAGAAGAGGACAATCCGCCTCCTTTAGGATTTTGAACCATAATTACAACTACTAGCAGAAATGCTACAATAACGATTAATAGTAAAAAAATTGAAAAAGTTCCCATTATACTTGCTTATTATTTTCTTGAATTTTATGAATTGCCCGAATTTGGTCTGCAAAGTAACCACTTTTTTCGGGATTTTTCAAAATTAATATTTTGTATGCTTGAATTGCTTTTTTATAGTTGTTTTGTTGCACATATACTTTGGCTAAAGTCTCGGTCATTAGTGTGTCTGAAGCTTGTGAAAAGGGCTTCGCAAGATTATCGGTAGTGGTTGGAATTTTTGGGTCTATCTTTGGGTTTTCTTGGATAAATTTATCGATTAGCTTGAATTTTTCTTCCCGAATATTCTCTTTGTCCTCTATATTTAGGCTCCTTTCGATGGGTTTTGCAGAAGTAAGTTTTAACCATTCTACAAAAGAATGTGCATCATTTTTAGTAAAGGGTAATGGTCTATTCACCTCCAAAATAGCTTCTGCTGAAAGCTCCTTTTCCAGTATGGGTTTGCGTTCAAATAATGCAGGATCTAAAATGGCTTTTGCTTTTTGTACTTCTTCCAAAGAGGCTTTTTCTATAGGCTCTAATTTTTTTTCATCCAGTAAAAAACTAGGGGAGGTAATGTATTCAAATAATACACTTCTATCGGTAGTATAGGCGGCAGTTTTTTTTAATTCTTGGTTATAGAGGTAGCTATTTTCGTTTTTTAGGGCTTTTAGATACAATGCCCTTGCCGCTTGAAAATAAGGAAAAGCGGGCACTAGTTTTTCCAAATCACCAAGTTGTTTTTTGGTAATTTTATTAGGATTGTGTAACAAATAAGTGAAATCTGTAGTGTTCAAATTTGTTTACCATTTTGCCAATGTGGCGTTAAAAATATCTTGTGTTAAGCGTTCAAATATTACGGCAACAGCATCATCACGCTGCGAGCCGGTGAGTTGTGCCTGTCCCGGATAATCAAAATAAAAGGAAAAGCGTTGTTCTATGTCATTGCCTTCATTTTTTGTGTCGTAAAATCGCACATTTACCGCTATGGTCAATCGGTTTTGTGCGGCTGTATTTTGCGCAGTGGCGGTTATAGGCGCAATATAATAATCTACAATTTCCCCTTCATAAATTAAATCGGCATTTTGATTGGTTAAATCTAAACTCGTTTGGTTTAAAATGATGTTCTGTAATGCTTGGGTAAAATTTCGGTCTAACCCGGGCTCTACAATGGGTGCGTTGTTTCTAAAAAAGTTTACCTGAAAGCTTTTCACATTGGCAGCAATAGATGCTCCGGTAAATGAATAAAAACCGCAACCTTGTATTCCGGAAAGTACCCATGCTAGAAGGACAATTACTGCTGTTTTTTTCATTAGGATTTAAAGATCAAATTGTTTAATTTTTCGGTATAAGGTACGTTCAGAAACGCCTAATTCGTCGGCTGCGGCTTTGCGTTTCCCATTGTTTTTTTCTAGAGCTTTTTTAATTAATTCTAATTCTTTGTCTTTTATAGAAAGCTTTTCTTCTTCATGTATTTCTTGCGCAAAATGATATTTGTCTTGTGTATCTATAGTTGAAGGTCCTTTGTTTGTAGAAATTACTTCCACTTCATTGTTTTCGTCATTTTCATCTGCAATAGCAGTAAGTTCTTCAAAGGCATCGTCTTCTTCTTCGGTATAAATTTTCTTGATTAAATTAGAGTGTTCTTTTTGTACTTTTTCAGAGCTGCCGGTATTTAAAAGTTCTAAAGTAAGTTTTTTTAAATCATTTACATCGCGTTGCATATCAAAAAGTACTTTGTATAGTATTTCTCGTTCGTTGCCAAAATCACTTTCCGATTTTTTTCCATTTATTACTGCCGGAAGGTTATTGCCTAAATCGGGTAAATAATGTCTTAACGTGTCAGCATTAATTTCTCTGTTTTGTTCTAAGACGGATATTTGTTCTGCCACATTGCGCAATTGCCGAATGTTTCCTGCCCAGTGGTATTTTAATAGTATAAGTACTGCCTGATCGTCTAGTTTAATGGTGGGCATTTTATATTTCTGTGCAAAATCGGCCGCGAATTTTCTAAACAACAAATGGATATCTTCTTCCCGATCGCGTAAGGGTGGAAGATGAATATCGACGGTACTTAAACGGTAGTATAAATCCTCTCTGAATTTTCCGGCCTTAATAGCGTCTCCCATATTGGCATTGGTTGCTGCAACAATACGCACATCTGTTTTTTGCGATTTGGAAGAACCTACTTTTAAAAATTCACCGTTTTCTAACACCCGAAGCAATCGAACTTGTGTAGGCAAAGGCAATTCACCCACTTCATCCAGAAAAATAGTGCCGCCATCGGCAACTTCAAAATATCCGCTTCTCGTGGTGGTGGCGCCGGTAAACGATCCTTTTTCGTGACCAAATAATTCGCTGTCTATGGTTCCCTCTGGAATAGCGCCACAATTAACGGCAATGTATTTGCCGTGTTTTCTATGGGAAAGTGCGTGAATTATTTTTGGAATACTTTCCTTCCCCACACCACTTTCACCAGTAACCAATACCGAAATATCTGTAGGAGCAACTTGGATTGCTTTTTCAATGGCGCGATTTAGTTTTTGGTTATTCCCAATAATCCCGAAACGTTGTTTTATTGCTTGTACAGATTCCATATATCAATTCCCTCGAAGGCGGGAATCTCGTTTTAAGTTCATAAATTATTCTAACTGTAGCCTACTGCTTCTCCAATTAATGTTGCTGAAGTACAATCGGTTATTTTTACCAAAACAAAATCGCCTATTTTATAGTTTTCTTTCGGAAAAACAGTAACGGTATTTTGCGGGGTTCTACCGCTCCATTCGTCTTCGTTTTTTTTGGAGGTTTTTTCAATCAGTACTTCTAGTGTTTTTCCTAAAAACTGCTTGGTACGGAACGCGCTATGTTTTTGTTGCAAATCTACAATCTCTTGTAAGCGTCTTTTTTTGGTTTCTTCGGAAACATCATCCTTTAGTTTTCTGGAGGCGGTGGTTCCTGGTCTTTCAGAATATTTAAACATAAAACCAAAATCGTATTTTACATAGTCCATGAGGCTTAAAGTATCTTGATGGTCTTCCTCGGTTTCTGTTGGAAAACCAGTAATGATGTCTTGCGAAATAGCGCAATCCGGAATAATTTGACGTATGTTGTCTATCAATGCCATATATTCTTCACGGGTGTGCTGCCGGTTCATTTCTTTTAAAATGCGTGTGCTGCCACTTTGCACAGGTAGGTGAATATAGTTACAAATATTTTGATGTTTGGCTATGGTTTTTACCACATCCATTTTCATGTCCTGCGGATTGGAAGTAGAAAATCGAACTCTCATTTTGGGTTGTGCTTCTGCTACAAGGGTTAAAAGTGCTGCAAAATTTGTTGCGGTTACTTGCTCCATCTCACTGGCTTTGTCAAAATCTTTTTTGAGACCACCGCCGTACCATAAGTAACTGTCCACATTTTGCCCCAGTAGGGTAATTTCTTTAAACCCTTTGTTTGCTAAATCGTTTACTTCGCTAAGAATACTTTGCGGATCACGACTTCGTTCCCTTCCTCTTGTAAAAGGTACTACACAAAAAGTACACATATTATCGCAACCACGGGTTATGGAAACAAAAGCAGTTACCCCATTACTTTGCAAACGCACAGGGGAAATATCACCATAGGTTTCGTCTTTGGAAAGAATGACATTTACGGCATTTCTGCCATCTTCTACTTCGCTTAATAAATTGGGCAGGTCTTTGTATGCATCCGGACCAACCACTAAATCTACAATTTTTTCTTCCTCTAGAAACTTGCTTTTTAAACGTTCGGCCATACAGCCTAAAACGCCCACTTTCATTTTTGGATTACTTTGTCTTTTTACGGCGTTGTATTTTTCCAGACGTTTACGAACGGTTTGTTCTGCTTTGTCACGAATGGAGCAGGTGTTTACTAAAACCAAATCGGCATCTTCTAGGTTCGTTGTGGTGTTATACCCATTGTCTGCGAGTATGGAAGCTACAATTTCGCTATCGCTAAAATTCATTTGGCATCCATAACTTTCAATAAAAAGCTTTTTGGTGTTGCTTTTTAGAGGGTCAAGGACTAGTTGGTTGCCTTGCTTGTTTTCGTCTATAATTTTCTCCATAATCTAAAAACCTGTATTCAAGAAGTGTGCAAAGATACAATAAAATTAAAAATTTGTGACAAAGTGGCAGAGGTATTTATGGGATTTTAGCACACTTTAACAAGAACCTTTTTAACCAGCAAAAAACATAGTTTATGGTGATTTTTATCAATAAAATAGCTTTATAAAAAAATTCACATACTTTTGTAAACCAAATTTGCTTATCATAATATACCTAATAAGTCTAGTTTTGAAAAATAGTAGGTAGATATTTTCTGTATGGAAGTAATTATGTAATGCAGCAAATAAAGTAGTAACTTATTAAAAAACAAACTTCCATTTTTGTGGAATTAAAACGTATGGCAAAAAATTTAGTAATTGTAGAGTCCCCTGCAAAAGCAAAAACCATAGAGAAGTTTTTGGGTAAAGATTTTAAAGTAGAATCCAGTTTTGGACATATAGCAGATTTACCTTCCAAGGAATTGGGTGTAGATGTAGATGGCGATTTTAAACCGAAATATATTGTCCCAACCGATAAGAAAGCACTGGTAAAAAACTTAAAGTCGCTTGCCGATAAAGCAGAAATGGTATGGCTAGCAAGTGATGAGGATCGCGAGGGAGAAGCTATTGCTTGGCATTTGTTTGAAGAACTGAAACTCAATGATGCAAAAACAAAGCGAATTGTTTTTCATGAAATTACAAAAACCGCCATTTTAAAAGCCATTGAAAACCCAAGAAAAATAGATTATAATTTAGTAAATGCCCAACAGGCACGTCGTGTTTTAGATCGTTTAGTGGGCTATGAACTTTCTCCGGTACTTTGGAAAAAAGTTAAAGGAGGGCTTTCTGCCGGCAGAGTACAATCGGTTTCTGTGCGATTACTTGTAGAACGCGAACGAGAAATTCAAAATTTTATAGCCGAAGCATCTTTTAGGGTAGATGCTGAATTTTTAAATGAGGAAGGAAAAGCTTTTAAAGCAAAACTGCCTAAAAATTTAGAAACCAAAAAAGATGCGCAATCGTTTCTTGAAAAAAACAAAGGAGCAACCTTTACCGTAGCAGATCTCATTAAAAAACCGGCAAAAAAACAACCATCGCCACCATTTACAACCTCCACATTGCAACAGGAAGCTTCCAGGAAATTATATTTTCCTGTAGCAAAAACGATGAATGTTGCGCAACGTTTATACGAAGCAGGATTAATAACCTATATGCGTACCGATAGTGTAAACCTTTCAGAAGATGCCAAGAATGCAGCAAAAGCCGAAATTAATTCTGCCTTTGGGGCAAAATATTGCCAAACAAGAAATTTTACAAGCAAGTCAAAAGGAGCACAAGAAGCTCACGAAGCCATACGACCTACCGATATAGCCACGCACAGTATAAATATTGACAGAGATCAATCCAGATTATATGAATTGATATGGAAACGTACCATAGCCTCGCAAATGAGTGATGCAGAATTAGAAAGAACAAACGTTAGGATTTCAGCATCTACCCACAACCAAGATTTTACAGCCAACGGCGAGATGATTAAATTTGATGGGTTTTTAAAAGTATATTTAGAAGGTCAAGATAATGAGGAGGAAGAACAAGAAGGAATGCTTCCTAATTTAAGAAAAGGCGAAAAACTAGCCAACAAATACATTACCGCTACCGAGCGATTTACTCGGCCACCGTATCGTTATACAGAAGCTTCTTTGGTAAAACAATTAGAAGAATTAGGCATTGGCAGGCCTTCTACCTATGCCCCTACTATTTCTACCATTCAGAATAGAAATTATGCAGAAAAAGGAACTATAGAAGGTGCGGAAAGAAGCTACCTCCAACTTACGTTTAAAAAAGATGCCATAGTAGAAAAAACACTTACCGAAACCGTAGGGTCTGACAAAGGAAAATTAGTACCCACCGATATTGGAATGATTGTCAATGACTTTTTAGTGGAAAATTTTAAAACCATTTTAGACTATAATTTTACAGCAAAAGTAGAACAAGACTTCGATGATATTGCTGAAGGAAATGAAAAATGGACAGAAATGCTGCGTGATTTTTATAAAGAATTTCATATTCAGGTAAAAGATGTAGAAGAAAATGCCGAAAGAGAAAGTGGCGAACGTATTTTAGGCAAACATCCTGAAACCGGAAGAATTATATTGGTGCGCTTAGGCAAATACGGTGCTATGGCACAAATAGGCGCTCCGGAGGAGGAAGATAAACTATTTGCAAGCTTACGCCCTGATCAACAATTAAACAGTATTACTATAGAAGAAGTTTTAGATTTGTTCAAACTTCCTAAAAAACTTGGGCAAATAAATGGAGAGGATGTAGAAGTAAACAACGGAAGATTTGGTCCCTATGTTCGGGTGGATAAAATGTTTATTTCTTTACCTAAAGGGATAGACCCACTAGATGTCACTTTGGATCAAGCCAAAAAATGGATAGCCGAAAAGAAAAAAGCAGATGCTCCAATATATGAACACGATGGGTTGCCGGTTCAAAAAGGAGTTGGAAGGTTTGGCCCATTTTTAAAGTGGAATAATATGTTTATCAATGTGAATAAGAAGTATGACTTTGATAATTTGAGTGTTAAGGACATCGTTACATTGATTGAAGAAAAAGTAGTAAAAGAAGAAGAGAAAGTACTTAAGGATTGGCCAAAAGAAGGAATTAGGATAGAAAAGGCAAGATGGGGAAGGTTTCATTTGTTAAAAGGGAAAACAAAAATTGAATTGCCAAAAAACACTGAGGTAGAAAAAATTACTTTAGAGGAGGCTAAAGCAATGTTAGACAAAAAAGCACCTGCAAGTAAGAAAACAATCGCTAAGAAGAAGGCACCTTTAAAAAAGAAAATCGCTCCAAAATCCACAAAAAAGAAATAATTTTATAGCCACATTCCTTAAATAATGTAGTCATGTTAGAGTTTTTCAGTCCGGTTAGTAAAACGGTAATGGCACAAAGAGAAGTGCTACCCGATGGAGTATTAGGAAAAAATCTTCAAATCTATTCAGAAAAAACTGGTTTTCCGGAATTGGAAAAGTGTAATCTTGCTCTTTTTGGTATAAGAGAGTCTAGGAGAGATATAAATTTTATTGGTAATTTTCCAACTTTTGATGCCATTAGAAACTCATTTTACTCTTTATATGCCGGAAATTGGCACCATTCCATAGCCGATATGGGAGATATTAAAGCCGGCGCAACCGTAGAAGACACTTATTTTGCAGTAACCTCTGTGGTGAATCATTTAGTGTCTAGAAACATTATTCCTATCATTTTAGGGGGCAGTCAGGATTTACTGTACCCAATATACAGGGCTTACGATAGCTTCGGAAAAATGATAAATTTTGTAAATATTGACAGTAAGTTTGATATTGGAAATGCAGATGCGCCAATTTCAAATACCTCGTATGTAGGGAAGATGGTGGTGGATAAACCCTACAATTTATTTAATTACAGTACCATTGGCTATCAAACCTATTTTAATGCTACGGAAGAAATAGCTTTATTGGATAAATTATTTTTTGATGCTTACCGTTTAGGAGAAATAACAAACGACATCAGTTTAGTGGAACCCATAACTAGAGATGCAGATATTGTTAGTATGGATGTTTCTGCAATAAAAGATGGAGAACTTAGTTATCTAGTTAACAAATCACCAAATGGATTTAATAGTAGAGAAATTTGTGCCATATCCAGATACGCTGGAATAAGCAACAGAGTGAGCGTTTTTGGTATTTTTGAAATTAGTGAATTAGCAAAAAACACTTCAGCGGCAATGCTACTTGCTCAGGTAATATGGTATTTTATTGAAGGAGTAAATTACCGAATTAAGGATGGAAATACTTCCTTAGAAACCGATTTCACTACATATAAAGTGCCAATTGATGATGAAGTTTTGATTTTTAAAAAAAGTTTAAAAACACAACGATGGTGGATTGAATTACCATTTATTTCAAATGTTAATAATAAATTAAAAAGACATACGTTATTACCTTGCACATACCAAGACTACGAAAACGCCTGTAACCAAGAAATACCTGAAAGATGGTACAAGGCAAGACGTAAAAATGAAATGTAAATAAATATTATAAAGATTTTAAGGGTTTTTTAAGTAAACTGTTGTTTTTTAAAAAATTTATAAATAGGTTTACGCCCTTGAATCTAGATACATTAACCTAAATACTTATGAAGAAGTTTATTGCACTAACTGCGATTGTTTCCTTTTTATTCAGTTGTAACTCTGGAGACAGAGGTGAATTAGTTGGAGTGAAAGGTAAAAAGTGGCACCCCGAAAAACCGTTTGGAATGACCCTTATTCCTGGTGGATCCTTTATAATGGGTAAGGCTGATGATGATTTTGTTGGAGTAATGGACGCCCCTACAAAAACGGTAACCGTTCGTTCCTTTTATATGGATGAAACAGAAATAACCAATTCGGAATACCGTCAATTTGTTAATTGGGTTAGAGATTCTATTGTTCGATTAAAATTAGCAATTCTTGCAGATGAGGTTGGTGCAACTCCCGGTGATGGTGGAATTGGCGAATTTGCCTTTATCGATCAGCAAAACGAAGAAATGACTCCCTATGAGCAGTATATGTATGACAACTACTTTGGTATGGGTGAAGATTTTTATGAAGGAAGAAAAATAAATCACGAAGTTGATATACTTTGGGACACTGCCGAATATCCAGACGAATATTATTCTGAAGTGATGGACACTATGTATCTTCCTATTGAAGAGTCTTATAATGGACTTCGCACCATTGATGTTAACAAGTTAAAATTTCAATATTCATATATGGATATTGGAGCAGCTGCAAAAAACAAAAACATAAACAGAAAGGAATTTATTAAAAAGGAACAAGTACAAATATATCCCGATACAACCGTTTGGATAAGAGATTTTAATTATTCCTATAATGAACCAATGCATAACGATTATTTTTGGCACCAAGCCTATGGAGAATATCCCGTTGTTGGAGTAAATTGGAAACAAGCAAAGGCTTTTTGCGCTTGGCGTACACTTTACAAAAATGCCTACCAGAAAAAAAGAAACAGAAATTTTATCAATTCCTTTCGTTTACCAAGTGAAGGCGAGTGGGAATATGCTGCTAGAGGAGGAATTGAATCCGGCTCCTATCCATGGGGAGGCCCCTATACCATTAACGATCGTGGATGTTTCATGGCAAACTTTAAACCCTTAAGAGGCGATTATGCAGCAGATCAGGCACTCTATACTGTGGAAGCAAATGCATACGAACCCAATGATTATAACCTTTACAATATGGCCGGAAATGTTTCTGAATGGGTGGATTCTTCCTATGATCCTAACTCTTATGAATATATGTCCACTATGAACCCAACAGTAAACGATCCAGACAATATGCGTAAAGTGGTTCGCGGTGGATCCTGGAAAGACGTTGCCTATTTCCTACAGGTAAGTACTCGTGATTATGAGTATGCAGATACTGCAAGAAGCTATATAGGCTTTAGAACAGTTCAAGATTATATGGGCACAGATATCGTTCTTAACAAAAATTTTGGAGATTCAAGATAATTTTAATACAATACTCAAATACAACAAACTAAAAACTTAATTACAAATTTTAATTTATTATGGCACAATCAAAATCATCTAAGAAACTTTTTAATATGGCTTACGGCCTTGGTGCATCTGTTGTAATTTTAGGAGCACTTTTTAAAATCCTTCACTGGGAATTAAATTTAGGCTTTGCAACACTTGATGGAGGATTCCTTCTTGCTGTTGGATTAATTACAGAGGCAATCATTTTTGCAATTTCTGCTTTTGAGCCGGTTGACAGTGATTTAGACTGGTCTTTAGTATATCCCGAACTTGCAGGAGGACAATCCTCAGACAAAAAAGGGAAACACCCAGAAGATGCACAAGGACTTTTATCTAAAAAATTAGATGAAATGCTTAAAGAAGCTCGTATTGATGCAAACTTAATGTCTAGTTTAAGTGAGAGCGTTCGTGCTTTTGAAGGTGCCGCTAAAGATATGGCTCCAACCGCTGATGCAATGAATGCTACTAAAAGGTATAGCCAAGAAATGAGTCTAGCAGCAGCACAGATGGAGTCCTTAAACAGCCTGTATAAAGTACAAGTAGAATCTGCTAGTCGTCATGCAGAAATAAATGAAGCGGTTACCGAAAACGCAGGAAAACTAAAACAACAAATGGAAGCTATGGCTACTAATTTGTCTTCTTTAAACGGCGTTTATGGAGGTATGTTATCTGCAATGACTAACAGAAACTAAGATAATTCTAACTGTATATTAATATATAAATAAATTAAAAATGGCAGGAGGAAAATTATCCCCAAGACAGAAAATGATAAACCTGATGTATCTGGTTTTCATCGCTATGCTTGCATTAAACATGTCCAAAGAAGTATTATCTGCCTTTGGATTATTAAACCAAAAAATTACAGATGCCAATATAGCAACCTCACAACGAAATGCATCATTTATGGATGGTTTAGCTATAAAAGCATCAGACGAACCCGATAAATACACAGTAATAAAAGCTGCTGCTGATAGAGTTTCTGCAATATCTGATGAACTGGATAATTACATTGAAGGCTTAAAAAGTGCTGCAGTTAATAATATTAAAGACCCAACCGATTATGAAGTAATGGACAAGGCGGATCATTTTGACCAATTATTTTTTGTTGGCGACAAATACAAAGCAGAAGGACAAGAGTTTTTAGATAAAATAAATGCATATCGTACAGAAATGAATACTATTTTACCAGATAGCGTTTATGGGGATATCAAAAAAGCAATAAACTATAACTTTAGTACAGATAAAGTTAAGAATAGAAAAGGCCAAGACCGTGAATGGTTAAAACACAACTATGAAGGTTTTCCATTAATTGCCTCTTTAACAAAACTAACGCAGATTCAAGCAGACATCAAAACTACGAAAAGTGAAGTGTTACAAAAAATGCTAGCCGGACAACAAGCAGCTTCTCTTTCTTATAGCAATTATACTACGTTGATGGAGTCTCCAAAAGCTGCTTATTATTCTGGCGAAACATTTGATGGCGCTATTGTTTTAGGAAGAACAGACGAATCTACGAAACCAAAAAGAGCAGAACTTACCCTAGATGGCAGAAAGTTAGCTGAAGGTACGGACTACACTTTTGAAGGGGGTAGAGTAAAATTAAATGTAAGTGCCGGAAATCCGGGTGATCACACCATAGAAGGTACACTTTTTTATGGGGAAGAAGGTAAAGAAACTCCGGTTCCCGTGAACCGTATTTTTGCTACCATTTCTAAACCAAATGCTGCAGTTATCGCTGCTGACAAAATGAATGTGGTGTATCGTGGGGTTATTAACCCAATGACCATATCTATTCCGGGTATTCCAGACAATAATGTTTCCGCATCCGGCACAGGACTTACCAAAGTATCCGGGAGCAAATACAGCATGAGTCCCGGTCCAGGAAGAACAGTTTCTATAACGGCTAGCGGAACTTTGCCGGATGGTCAAAAAGTTAGTTCAAGTTCTGAATTTCGTATAAAAGATATTCCTGCACCTATAGGAACCATTCGTGGGGAATTAGGACTTGTGAGAATGGAGCGTCAAGGACTTGAAATTTCCTCTGTAGGAGCATTATTAGAAGATTTTGATTTTGAATTAAAACTGAATGTAACCGGGTTTAGCTTTAAAGTTTCCGGACAACCAACCGTTATTGTTAGCGGAAATAAACTAAATGCGCAAGCAAAAAGCGCGCTTCAACGAGCTAAAAGAGGAGAGTCTGTTCAAATATTTGACATTAATACAAATATTACAGGCAGTGGTGTAAAATTAAAACGAACCGCACCCGTTATGATAGAGTTAACGAACTAGTTAAAAATAATAAACAGCCTTCATAAATTTATCCATGCAACCGATAAATTATAGTGGCATTACTTCTAACTATTGAAAATAAATAAAAAAGACCTGATGAAATTTAAATGTTTAGTTTTATGTAGTTTAGGATTAATTTTGGCAAGCTTTCACGCTACTGCCCAATTAAACATCTTAAATGCCAAAACTCCAGATGAAATAGGAGTTAAAACCGAAGCGCAAATCGCTAGCGATAATGATACCCCATTACCTTATGGATATATCGATAATCGGGATGTGCTTTGGTCTAAAACGGTTTGGGAAATAATTGATTTAGATGAAAGGGTAAATTTTCCTTTATACTATCCTATTGATACTAATAATATAGGTCCGGAAAGACGTTCTTTATATGATGTTTTAGTAAAAAATATTAAAAATGGACGAATTACTGAAATCTATTCCGATTCTTATTTTACAACAAAACGGGATTTGAGTGACATTCAAGCTTCTCTAACCTATAGCGACACTACCGATTTAGGTATTGAACAATTCAATGCTGAAGGAACTGTGGATCCAGAATTTGTAAGAAGATTTACTCTTGATGCCGGTGATATTGAAGAATGGCGAGTACGTGGGTTTTGGTATCTTGACAAACGCCAAGGGGAACTTAAATACCGCTTATTAGGGATTTGCCCCGTAGCCAATGAAGCGCGCTCAAAAGCTTTTCAAGACGATAATATCGACAGTAAAGTAGAGTTGTTTTGGGTATGGTTTCCAGCAGCGCGACAAGTACTTCACGAAGCAAAAGCATTTAATAGGTTAAACACCTCTATGCCCGTATCTTTTGATCATTTATTAAATTCCAGAAGATTTGCTGGAGTAATTTACAGAGAAGACAATGAGTATGGCGATCGTGAAGTTAAAGATTATATTACAGATAATGCTTTAATGCAGTTATTAGAATCAGAACGCATTAAAGAGCTAATCAGAAATACAGAAATTGATTTGTGGAATTACTAAATCATTTCTAAAAAATGCATTTTAAAAACTCCTGCTTTATGTCAGGAGTTTTTTTATTTTCGCTGTATGGTAGATTATATTATCGTTGGTTTAGGTTTGGCGGGTATTGCCTTTTGTGAATCTTTAGAAAAACACAACAAATCTTTTGTAGTGTTTGATAACGCTTCCAATGCTTCTTCTTTAGTAGCCGGGGGTATGTATAACCCGGTGATTCTAAAACGTTTTACCATAGCTTGGCGTGCTCCAGAGCAAATGGAAGCTGCAACACCTTTTTATAAACGACTAGAACAAAAACTAGACGTAAAGTTAGATTATAAACTTCCGGTTTTGCGAAGATTTACTTCAGTGGAAGAACAAAATCTTTGGTTTGAAGCAGCAGATAGACGCCAATTAGAAAATTTTCTTAATACAAAACTAGTTCCTAACACAAATTCTTCTATTTCGGCACCTTATGGTTATGGCGAAGTGTTGCATACCGGAAGAGTAGATACTTCTTTACTTCTACATGCCTATGCTTCGTATTTGGAAAAGCATGAGAGGCTATATAATCAATCCTTTGACTACAAACTCCTTCAAATAGATGAACCTTTTCATTATAATGGAATACTTGCAAAAAACATTGTCTTTGCCGAAGGATTTGCTATGAACCAAAATCCTTTTTTTGAGTATCTTCCGTTAGATGGTACAAAAGGCGAGCTTCTTACCATTAAAGCACCCTCACTGAAATTGGAAAGCATCCTTAATGCTGCGGTATTTATAATTCCTTTGGGTAATGATCTTTATAAAGTTGGTGCAACCTATGATTGGAAGGACAAAGCATACACCTGCACGCCTGAGGCGAAAAAGGATATTTTAGGCAAACTAAATAAATTAATAAACTGCCCCTACAAGGTCATCAATCAAGAAGCGGGAATTCGACCAACAGTAAAGGACAGAAAACCATTGATAGGGGTCCATCCCAAACATAAAAACATGTTTGTTTTAAACGGTCTCGGAACACGCGGAGTTATTATAGCGCCTCAAGTAGCAGCACATTTATACGCCTTCATCGAAAATGGAAATGCTATCGATAAAGAAATGGATGTAAAAAGGTATGAAAAGTTATACCAAGGCTAATTTTTTAGAAGTTACTTATTGAGAAAACGTCCATGTATGGGATATTTTTAAGTTTCATCAAAATTATTTTGCTTTTGAAGGATCATAATCCATAAAAATATTTATCCATATATTTCTAGAAACTCTCATAATCACAGGCATTAGTAAAATTAACGTAATTGAAATAGCGATAAAGGAAGTCATTAAACCTCCACCAAAAAATAGAAAGGATACAATAAATGCAGCAAGACCAAAAGCAATGCCCACTCCATAACTTACATACATTGCCCCGTAAAAGAAAGAAGGTTCCATTTTATACTTGGTGCCACAATGGTGACAACGTTCGTGCATCTTTAGCACTTGAGGTACATTATAAGGGTTAGATTCTTTATACATAGATTCTTGATGACATACCGGACATGAGCCTGTAATAACACTGTACAGCTTAGTTTCTTTAAACATAGTTAATTCTATTTTTTTTCACCACAAATTTAAGCATCTTTGCAAAAAATTTGTCACAAAGTTTATTAAGATGTTAAACATATATAATTTATCGGTTTCTTTTGCAGGAGAATATTTATTTGAAGAAATTTCATTTCAGCTAAGAGCCGGTGACCGTGTGGGACTGGTTGGAAAAAATGGCGCAGGAAAATCTACTTTATTAAAAATATTATCTAAAGAAATGCAACCCGATTCGGGGGATATTGCTTCCGATAAAACCCTTAAAATTGGTTTTTTAAAACAAGATATTGACTTTATTCAAGGCAGAACTGTTTTAGAGGAGGCGTATGAAGCTTTTGAAGAAATAAAAGCTTTGGAGTTGAAAATAGATGACATTAACCATCAATTAGCTACCAGAACGGACTACGAATCAGATGCATATCACGATTTAATGGTTGCCATTAGCGATGTAACACACCATTATGAAATTATTGGTGGGTATAATTATCAGGGAGAAACCGAAAAAATATTGCAGGGTTTAGGGTTCAAACGCGACGACTTTCAAAAGAAAACGGAAACCTTTTCCGGAGGTTGGCGTATGCGTATAGAGCTTGCCAAACTGCTATTGCAAAGCAATGATATTTTATTGCTCGATGAGCCTACCAACCACTTGGATATTGAATCGATTATTTGGTTAGAAAGTTTTTTAACAAATTATGCCGGTGCGGTAGTTATTGTTTCTCACGATAAAATGTTTTTAAACAATGTTACCAATCGAACCATAGAAATATCCTTAGGAAGAATTTACGATTTCAACAAACCGTATTCTGAGTATTTAGTGCTTCGTCAAGAATTGCGGGAACAACAATTGGCTTCACAAAAAAATCAGGAAAAGCAAATTCAGCAAACCGAACGATTGATTGAAAAGTTTAGGGCAAAAGCTTCTAAAGCATCCATGGCACAATCGCTTATTAAAAAGCTGGACAAAGTAGATAGAATTGAGGTAGATGAAGATGACAATGCCGTAATGCGGGTTCGTTTTCCTGTATCCATTCAACCCGGAAGAGTCGTTGTTGAAGCGCATAACGTGTCAAAAAATTATGGAGATAACCACGTTTTAGACAAGGTGAATATGACCATAGAGCGCGGTATTAAAACAGCATTTGTCGGGCAAAATGGACAAGGGAAATCGACACTAGCAAAAATTATTATTAATGAAATTGAGCATAAAGGCACCTTAAAACTTGGGCATAATGTACAAATAGGATATTTTGCTCAAAATCAGGCAGATTATTTAGATGGAAATTTAACAGTACTGGACACCATGATTCATGCCGCCAATGAAACCAACCGAAGCAAAGTAAGAGATATCCTCGGCTCTTTTCTTTTTAGAGGGGAAGAGGTAGATAAATTTGTTAGAGTACTTTCGGGTGGGGAAAGAAACCGTTTGGCATTAGCTAAAATGCTTTTACAACCTTTTAATGTGCTAGTAATGGATGAACCTACAAACCATTTGGACATAAAATCAAAAAATGTTTTAAAGGAAGCACTAAATAATTTTGAAGGGACACTTATATTGGTTTCTCACGATAGAGATTTTCTACAAGGTCTTTGTAATCATGTGTATGAGTTTAAGGACCAAAAAATTAAAGAATATTTGGGTGGTATAGAATATTATTTAGAGCAACGCAAAATCTCCAATATGCGCGAAGCCGAATTAAGATCGGAAGAAAAAAAAGGGCCTAAAGATACTTCCAATAAACAAGAATATACCGACCAAAAAAAGGGAAAAGCACTAAAAAACAAATTGAGCAATCTGGAGGCAGATATTTTAAAATTGGAAAAAGAAATTGCTTTGATGGATAAAGATCTTGCTAATTCTTATAGCGAATTATCTTCTAAACCGGAATTTTTTAAGAAATACGAACATAAAAAATCGGAATTGGAATCTAAAATGCAAAAATGGGAAGAAGTTCATTCCACAATGGACAGTATTCAGTAATGAAATGGCTAGGTGTTGGGAAGGCTACATCTAAAGTTGCTTTTTAGTGCAATAGCAAATCCATAATTTTTAAAACACCTAAATGAAAGAACATTTTTTTCAATGCCCGTATTGCTGGGAAGAAATATCGGTACTTTTAGATACTTCCGTTTCAAAACAAACCTATGTCGAAGATTGCGAAGTGTGTTGCAATCCCATAGAAATTACAGTAGCTTTTCAAGATGGCGAAATGATACAGTTTGAAGCCTTAAATCTAGAACAATAAAATTTAAATGGAAATCATAATTTGTTTTAATCCTTCTTGGATGCTTATCCATAAATAATTAAAAAACGATTTGTCTTTATTTCTAATCGCCGTGGCTTTCCCCTCTTTAAAAATTCCTTCTTTTGAAGCTGTATTTTTTTTCACAAAAATATTAGCCACACTGGAAAGGAACCAGTCTTTTTTGTTTTTCTTGTCCAATACTGCTACTTTAAAATTATTATAACTAAGGCGCAAATCTATTTGCGAAGTAGTGTTATTGCCATGAATATTAAAATAGGTTTTGTTCAGGATTCCTTCAATATGAACATTTAAATTAGACTTGGTAAAGGAATTCATTTTTGTGGCATTCAAGACACCTAAAGTCCCTTGTACATGAAATGTGTCAAATGTATTTTTGATGTCAAATTTCCAATCAATGGTAAGCGGACTCTCCTCCATAAAAATAGAAGTGATATAAATGGTAGTTTCTTTTTCTCCTTCGGCATAGGTATTACTTAAATTACTTGCTTTTACATTCAGATTAGAAAAATAAATTTTTCCTGCTGGCTGCTCTCTTTTTACTTTTTCTTCATAGCTAATAGAGCCGTTTTTCACATGCAGAGAATCTATAGTTAAGAAAAAAGGTATATTTCGTATGGCTTCGCTGTATAAGGATTTAATGCTGGTATCGTCGGCTACTAATTTATCTCTATACACATTTAATATGGGATTTTCCATGACGACATCTTTTCCGGAAACTTGAAAAGTTGTGTCCACCACTTTAAAATCAAAGTTTTTAATTTGAAGCGAAGGAATTTGCATATCTAAATAGTCCCTTTCTTTAGAGATTTTAGTAGAAAGTGTTTCTTTATCATAAATGGTTTGTATGGCTAAATTATTTATTTGAAGTTGGTGTTTGTGCAATGAAAAATTGCAATAGGTAAGTTCTTCAAAATCATTTAATTGGTAAAAAAAAGCATCTGTTTGTATTTCTAAATCTGAAAATAAGTAGGGAATTTTTTGTTGAAGTGTAGCATGATTTACGACCATATTTTTTAAAGAAATGGAATAATTTTCTAGAGTTAGTTTTTTGCTTTCGTCCTCATTTAATAAAGTAAAATTTGAATTTTTAATATGAAAAAATTGTAATGTAAAAGAGAAGGGTAATTTTTTACTTATGTTGTCATCCATAAGTTTAGATCTTTTAGAAGGTTTTTCTATAGTGTTTTTCGAATCTATGGAGGGGTTTTGTTGCATTAAAAACGTAGGGTTATTTATTTCTAAAGTGTTTCCCGAAACTTGTAAAGTGGTGTCCACCATTTTAAAATGAAAATCGCTTATGGTATAGGAAGGAATTTTAATATTCCGTACTATTCTTTTTTTAGAAATAGAATCCAAAGGGGAGATAGTATCTTTTATGGTTTGGATAGCCATGTCATTTATATGTAGCTGTTTGTTTACTAAAGAGAATTCTTTTAAAGAGAGTTCCTCGTCGTTGTTAAGGAGGTAATATAATGCCTTGGTTTCCAAGGCTATTTCAGAAAATTCAAAAGGGACGGTTTTTTTTAAAGTGGTTTTGTTTATCACCACATTCTCTAAAGAAAAATGGAGGCTATCCGAATCAAAAAGCAGGGTTTCGTCAATTTTCTTTAAAAAGAAAGCACCGTTTTCTACACTAAATTTTCCGATGTTAAGTTCTTTATTAAATTCTTTATTTGTATTTTTTTTAGAGTTCGTTTTGGTAGTGTCTTGGTATGCAAGTATTGTTAAGTCGCTTAGTGTGATACTTCGAACAGCAATTTTATCAAAAAAAAGATAGTTCCAATAGCTTAGACCGGTAAGAGAGGCTTTATTTAAGGATATTGTTGCATTTTTAGTACTGTCTGAGGGATTTAACATGGTTGCCTGTATGTTTTGCAGGGTGACGCCTCCACGAAGGGAGTTCACAGTAATGGTGTATTCATTAATAGTATATCCTTTAGGTAATTGGTTATCGATGGCTTCTTTTATGTTTCTTTCCAAAATTGGATTTAAAATTGCAGGCGCAACAAGGATAGCAATAATAAACACCAAAAGAATACCAACAGCAATACTGATTTTTTTCCTCATCCACTAAAGATACCTAAAATATCATTGTTTCTTAAAGATTAACAATATCTTAGCTATTTGTAAAGATCCATATTTCTGGTTTATTTCGTATCTTGACTACCACAAATACGACCCCTACATGGTATTTCAACTGTTAGAATATCTAAATATATTTTTAATTGCACTTGTTTTTTCTGTGTTGATTTATTATTTCATCAAATCGAAAAGGAAGTAGTACTCCTGCAAATTTTATTTTAGAAAGAAATCAGGATTGTTCTTGCGGAAAAAGAAATCTGTTGTATATTTGCAGTCCGATAGAACGAGATGGTTAGTTGATGGCTAGCCTTTCTTATGAAAAATTTTTTTATCGAAAACATATCGCGGGTTAGAGCAGTAGGTAGCTCGTCGGGCTCCTATCCGCCGCGGCGGACGCAGGTTCGAGTAAAGAAGGAATAAAATTTAAAAATATATATCGCGGGATAGAGCAGTAGGTAGCTCGTCGGGCTCCTATCCGCCGCGGCGGACGCAGGTTCGAGTAAAGAAGGAATAAAATTTAAAAATATATATCGCGGGATAGAGCAGTAGGTAGCTCGTCGGGCTCATAACCCGAAGGTCACAGGTTCGAGTCCTGTTCCCGCTACAAGAAAAGAGAACCCCA
>MNYN01000073.1 GCA_001873105.1 Flavobacteriaceae bacterium CG2_30_34_30
GTAGCTTCTACCGTTAAAACAGGACAATTGGGAAATACCACATCCCCTTCTAGAGTGCTATATATGGATCCTTTAAAGCGGAAATCTTTTAAATAAGCAATATAACTAGAATTAAATTTCTGTTGTTTTAAAAACGCTATATCACTATCGGTAAAATGAAAATTTTCAAGTATTTCCAATACTACTTCCAGTCCGGCAAAAACGGCATATCCACCTTTAAAAGGAAGTTTCCTAAAAAAATAGTCGAAAATTGCCGTCTTTTCGCCATCACCTTTTAGAAAATAAGCCTGACCCATGGTTAATTGGTATTGGTCTGTATAGGTTCCTGTTATTTGCATTGGTGTATTTTTTATTTTTTTACATTTTTTTTCTTCCTTGATTGTTTCTAAAAAAGATAATGAGGTTTTATAGCATAGCTGTTTCTTTGCTAAAAAACGCTTCCAGCTCTTTCATTGTTTCAGCATTGGTTTGAAGGTCTTTTACGATAGTGCCTTTGTCTAAAGCCACTATTCTATTCGAAACTTCCACCGTATGCTGCAAGTCGTGGCTAGACACTAAGATAGTTACCTCTTTGCTTGCGGCAAGGTCTTTAATGATTTTTTTTAGTCGTATTTGTGTGGTAGGATCCAGATTAGCAAATGGTTCATCAAGGATAATGACTTCGGGGTTTCCCATTAGTGCGGCAATAACCCCTACTTTTTTTGAATTTCCTTTGGAAAGATCGCGGATGTATTTTTTCTTATTTAAAATTTCGTCGTTAAAAAAATCGGCAAAAGGACTAAGAAATGTATCTACATCAGCTTTGTTCCAACCACGTAGGTCGCCTATAAAATAAAAATACTCTTCGGGAGTGAGATAGCCTATTAAAAAAGTTTCGTCTATAAACGATGCGGTAAAAGGTTTCCATGCCTCACTACTACTTATTTCAATGCCATTACTGGTTATTTTTCCGGTTGATGGTTGAATTAAATCCAACAACAAACTAAAAAAAGTTGTTTTTCCTGCACCATTATTTCCCACCAAACCAAAACTTTGCCCCTTAGGAATTTCAAGAGTTGGAATATTTAAAACAGTGGTAGTACCGTAAGTTTTTGTTAAGTTTTCAACGTGTATCATACAATTTTTTTTAGATTTCGAAGTGTCTTTCTGCTTATAAATAAAATGTTTTTCGAACGATTTATGCTTTAATTTTTCTGTTTATATGCCGCAAGAGTTTTATATTTTTCCGTTTTGTAGATGTTTTCAATGATGCTAAATACTTTATTTTTAAACGCATAACCCATTACTCCCGCTAGTGCAACAATCAAATACCCCATATTTGGTCCGTACAAGTAATGCCCGATGCCATACAATGCCATTGGCAAAAGTATTTTTGGAATGGTAAGCAAAATACTTTTCAAATTAAATGCTTGTTTGTCGCCAAAAACGTTTTTATTTTTTGATAAATCAATGGGTGTTTTTATGTAGGCACCCGCCCAAAGTACAATATGTGCATTAACTCCAATGTTATAAATGGCACCCACCACTATTGCCAGATACACTTCCCAACCAAAATAGAGGTAAAAGGAACTCAGTAACGTACTACAAACCGTGGCAATGACCATCAACCACCATTTTGAATTCAAATAGTCGCGGTATTGTATGTTTTGGCTCATCATTAATGGGTAATACGCACTATCCCAACTCGGTACAAATTGTCCAAAAGTGAATAAAAATCCTCCTGTAACAAATAGACCTGCAAAAATGCGCCACAAAGGACCTTCATACGTTTCTATGGAGCCGGAAAAAAAGAGCAACCCATAAAAAATAAACAACACACTCATAAATATGGTAGAACGTGAACGCTTGTTTCGTTTTATAAGTTTAATATCATTTTTAAGAAACGTGCCTAAAGTACCAAACTGGTTTAACCAAGTAAGATTTTCGGTTTGAGCCTCCTTTTGTTTTATGGACAAACCGGCATCTAGGGATAAATTTCTTTTATAAAACATAAAAGTAATGACACTTAAAATAACTAAAGCCAGTAAGGGAAGTAAAACGCTCAGTGGTGAACTATATAAAATATTAAAAAATGAGGTTGTATATAAGGTACTATCAATAATTTGAAAGTATTGTAATCCACTGATACTTAAAATTATAAAACCCAACCCATACAACAAGACTTCTTTGTTTGCGCTAAGAATATTCAGAAAATTATTGACCAGAATAAGGGCTAAAATACCAATAGACCAACTTACAACACCTATTGTACTAAATCCTTTGCTTAACAAAACAAAGCTAAAAGGCATTAGAAAAAACAGATGTACCCAGTTAAAAAAAGACACTATGGTTTTCCCTAAAGTATATCCCACTATTGTATTTTTAGAAATAGGCAAAGGAAGTAACGGACGAATGTTGAGTACAGGAATTTTTTGTAAAAAGAACCGAATAATAAGATCTATCAATACATAATATAGTAAAAAACGATTTACGGTAGCAAAAGGATCTAGATTATTTTTTTCAAGAAGGTAATACAAACCAATACCCAGAAAGGTGAAAACGGCTATAAAATAGAGCGCTCCAAGAACCATTACAATCTTTAAAAACAAATTGGTGCTAAATGATGCCGATCGGACAAAGGATTTCCATTCAAGAGTAAAGAAATGATTAAACATAGGACGATACGTTTTCTATTAGAAAGCCAAATTTACTTTTTATAATCGTGTATTTGTAATTATATGCTGTCTAATTGAATTGTTTGTTGCTAGTGGAAGTTTATTGTTACAGGTAGTTGAGAAATAATTTATACTGCAGAAAATTAAAGAATATCTTCCAGGGAAGTTTCTTCGTATTGTTTCAAAGTAAAAGATGCGCATTTATTGCACTCCTTCCGGGTCAGCTCCATACACCAAGTCTATAAAATCATTTTTTATAATGGTGCCAAAATAAACCTCTAAATCACTATTTTTAAGTGCTTTTGTGATGTCCGTTTTTTTATATCGAATGCCAATTAAAAGTTTTTCTAAATTTTGTAGGGGTTCTTTGCTAAAAAAATCGCCAAATATTTTAAACGCTGTAATATGTCCTTTTTCAACATAAATGCGCAAATCTATTTCGCCAACCGGGAAACGTTTGCTCCGCTGTATATTAAATTTAGGGGAATTACCGTAATTCCAATCCCAAGAATCATATTTTTCTTCTTTCAGAAGGCGTACCGCTTTCCATTCCTCAGCAGTTAGATAATACCTTACAAAGGGCTCCCTTTCTTCCTGCAAACCTTCAAGCAGCAACGTACGAAACGCTTCAATGGGCATTGGCAATGTTAAATATTCTGAAATATTTGCCACTCTGCTTCGCACAGATTTATGTCCTTTTGATTCTATTTTACTCATCTTAACGTTAAGCGCTTGCTTTACCTCTCCCAAATTTGTGTTTAATAAAAGTGTTCCGTGGCTTACCATTCTTTTTCCTGTAGAAAATTGGGCGGTGCCGGATATTTTTTTATCTTCCACCTGTATGTCATTTCTGCCCTTAAGCTCGGCTTGCAGACCCATGTGATTCAGCACTTTAATTACCGGAGCGGTAAATTTTTTAAAATTATTAAGGTTATGAATGTCGTGATTAGTGATAAAACTAAAATTAAGATTTCCTAAATCATGATATACTGCTCCACCCCCTGAAATTCTTCTAACTACTTGGATGTCTTTTTTTTCAACATAGTCTAGGTTAATCTCTTCTAAGGTGTTTTGGTTGCGACCAATAATAATGGAAGGACGATTGATATAAAATAGCAAATAGTCTTGCTGTGAACTGAAATTTCTCAAGGCATATTCCTCCAAAGCCAAATTTAGTCTTGGGTCGGTATTTTCTTCATTTTCAATAAAAATCATTTTAATGATATTTTAATGCCAAAGATAAGTTTCCTTTTTCTGTTATGGTATTAATTTAACCTTTATGGCATTTAAAAAACTATAAATATTAAAGTACAATTTTTAAGGAGTTTCAAGCCCAAGAAAAAGTAATCAGGAGTATTAAATTTGATATAAATGTATAATTTAGAGCTTTACTAAAAATGGGGAGCCTACATATGCGTCTGGCAGCAATAGCTTACAATCTAAAAAAATACCTCAAAGCAACTACCCAAAAAGCAATGTCAGTAACAAAAGCACAAGCAATCTCTAAAGCTGACTGCTTATTTTTTATTATAAAAACAGCCATTTTAAGGCATTTTAAGCCCCAGAAAACATTTTTAAAAGGGTTTGCGCTGAAAATGCAACATTAATAACAAAGCTTTTGATAATACCCACTTTTTTGAAACAAATAAAATTGCAGTAAAAAATTAGGGATTTGTGCAACGGTTACCGCTGTTGCCAGTAGTGCTTTATTCCTCTTTTCGGTTTTCGTCATTCATTTTAGATGGGTTTTGTCTTGTGTCAAAAACATCATTTATTATGACTTGTTTATCTATTATCCTGTAAATCAATTTATAATGTCCGCTTACCAAATATCTGTGATTTTTCTTTAGTCGTGTTAGGTTTGGTTCAATTGGACCGGAATTTGGATTGTGTTCGAGTTGTTTAAAAGATTTAAGGATTTGTCTTCTAATTTTATGAGCAACTTTTTATTAGCTTTAGTAGAATAATAGTCAAAAATGTCTTTTAAATTTCTGATTGCGAAATCAGTCCAAACTATCTTCATTCCTACCAATTTGCCGAGATTTTCTCTAAATCATCTTGACTTTTAAAATTACCGTTTTCAAAGTCTAATTCGGACTTCTCAATTCTATTGATTAACTCCTCAACCGTAAATGGTTTTAAGTCGGGATTGCGTTCAACTTCTCTTTTTAGGATATAATTCTCCAGTTTATCAAAAAATATTTCGTCCTTAATTTGAGCCAAGTATGTTATCAAATTGAGTTTTCTAGTTTGTAAATCCATAATTCGAGTATTTATTCAAAAATACAATTTTTTACCTAAATGTTTGATTTCAAAATCGATTTTCCTCGCATTACTGGCAACAAGTGGATATAGGTAGTCTCGCCAAAGGCGATATTATCCTATATCTGGTTTTATTGGGAGTGATTGTTTTTCCATTTCCTTTCAAATATACTGTTTTTGTCCTTGGAAAAACAAATACGGAGTCTGAAAAAGGACCCAAAAAACGGTAAAGCTATCTTTCCGATTTGTCGAAACGGGCTATTTTTTATAAGCTTTTTAGCTATAGGAAGTAGCACGGTGCGTATCAGGGGATTTTCCTTTTTTTAATTCAACCCTTGTTTTAAAGAATCAGCAATCTGGTATTTAAAAAAAAACAAATACTTGACTTTTTAATTTTTTTTCTATACCTTGGCTCAAAGTCTTTTAGACGTTCCCGACGTCACAAATGCTAATTTGCACGATCTTGATCGCTAAGACTTTGAACCGGCAATCTTTTATTGCCTTTGCTGATTCTTTAAAGCCTCCAAACAATAAAAAAAGAAAATTACCCAAATCGGAGAAGATTGTCCAAGTCCTTTTTTAGATTCCCAAATAACAAGTGGATATAGGTAGTCTCGCCTTTGGCGATATTATCCTATATCTGGTGTTATTGGGAGTGTTTGTTTTTCCATTTCCTTTCAAATATACTGTTTTTGTCCTTGGAAAAACAAATACGGAGTCTGAAAAAGGACCCAAAAAACGGTAAAGCTATCTTTCCGATTTGTCGAAACGGGCTATTTTTTATAAGCTTTTTAGCTATAGGAAGTAGCACGGTGCGTATCAGGGGATTTTCCTTTTTTTAATTCAACCCTTGTTTTAAAGAATCAGCAATCTGGTATTTAAA